>NZ_JAKSYF010000108.1:0-96448 GCF_022829745.1 Methylobacterium sp. E-016 | reverse complement strand
GGCGAAGATCGCGTTCTGCGGCGAGACACCGACGACGGTGGCGCCGCGGTTGTCGTTGGCATCGAAGCCGTAGCCGGCATTGATACCGAAGTACGCGCCCGTCCAGGTGAACACCGGAACCGGGGTGAACACCGGCGGCGGGGCGCGACGCGGAAGGTCGGCGGCGGACGCGGCAGCGGTGAGAGCCGTGAAGGCTGCGAGGGACGTAAGGATCTTGTTCATATGTCGGGTGCCGATCGGTGTGCCTAGTTGACTGCTAGATACCCTTTTCCCGCGCAGTTGCTGTAGCGACTAAGACACACCTGCAATCCCTCTATTCTGATCCAATCACGCCCTCGCATCATGAGGCGCGCCCCGCCATCCGCACGCTTTCACGTAAGTCCCTGGTGGGCAAACAGCCCTGCTGTCTCGGCCTGGCTTTCCTGGGTCGCACTACGCGCGTTACCCCCAAAGTTCACACCCTGACTGACTGCCGAAGGGATCCGCTTCGAGGGCACTGCAGTCGGGCGCCTGGCTGGCCCGTGGGCGCAGTTCGGTGCCGCCGAATAGGTCGCCCAGCGCACGGCGCCGGAACGGCGTTCGCTGTCGCTGATGCTCGGGCCGGTCGTGGTTCACGCGGCAGCACGGTGAGGCTCTTGCCCTTCCCGTCACGCCAGGCGTTAACCTCGGCATTCCGCCACCGCCCGTCGCCCAGGTGGGAGACCATGTGCCCATGCGGTCATCCGCAGCCCTCGCAGGCGCCGCCGGCACGCCGGAACCGGACCATGGCCGACAGCTCGCGCCCGTCGATCGGGTAGGAACAGCGGTCTGGATAGCTCGGCGGCCATCGATCTGCCGGCTGTGGTCTGCGCCGCATTCGCGGTCGGCAGATCCGTCCCGAGCCGTCAGGTGGCGCTGGCCTCTGCTAAGGCCGCCAGGACGTCCGAGAGGTTCCTCTCGGCTCTCTCGTGGACACGGTCCAGGGCACGCTGGGCCGCGAGCGCGCCGGTGCCCCCGGCGGCGATCAGGGCCAGCATGTCCCGATACGTACCCTCGCCGCCCTCGCGATCGACGCGAAGCCTGGCCAGGTTGTGGATGGTGCGCGTCCGCAGGTTGTCGTCGAGCGCTCCCAGCAGGGTCCGAAATTCCGTATCGCGTGGCTGGCAGGTATAGGGGTCGATCATCAGGCCTGCCGCCTCGCGCGGATCATCCAGGCATCACGGTCCGCACGTGCCACGGCCAGCTCCATCTGCAATTCCTCGACACGGGCATGCATCTCGCCGGCATCGACGGCGGTCTCGATTAAGAGTTCCTGAGCCTCGGCGAGCGCCGCGCGCAATTCCGCGTTCTCGGTCGCGAGCGCCAGGACCAGAGCCGTCGTCTCGTTGCTCATCCCTCAGCAACCCATCTGATCCACCGTGGACGCCGCCGCATCCGCGGCCAGCAGGTCGCTCGATCTGTTGCGACGGTCCTGTTTGCCCCTTCGAGCAGGGCCGCCGCCTACATTCCAGCCGACAACCTGCTCTCGCACCCTCGTGACCCGACGTTGGGCGGACCCAGTGCGTACACGGGCCGACAGGGTCAGGCGCAACCCGATTCCGTCAGCGGCTGCCGAAAATTATTTTCGACCGCTGACCGCGCACGCCATTTCGACTTTCATACTCCGGCCGGATCGTAGGGGCTCCATTCAACGGAGCCACGCCGATGCCTCTCGCGAGGGACGGCGCCTGAAGGACAACCGCGGTCGCTACGTGCCGCCGGATCGGGGCGATCCGAACGGCGCGGAGGTTGGCTGGAAGGCCCCGGCCACGTTCCTGGAGCGGGCTGCCGAAGGATCGGCCGCCGACTGGGAGTAGCGGGGGAGCACGAGGGGTTGGGTGCCAGCGGCTGATTGTGCGACGACCGTGTCGGGAGTCCATACCCCCGAGAGCGAGCGGGCTTCCGGCACCGGTGGCAGATCTGAGCGCCGAGGTTATCGAGCATCTGACGCTACATATGTCAGCGCTCCTCGGCATGTTGTGTTTCAGCCGCTACAACGGTCTCTCAATAAAGAACCGCCGCGCGGAAGCGATATCAATTAAAGGCAATAAGAAGCGCGCCAGGTAGACACATCAGTATATTTTAGGCTTCTTGGACATGCTCACACCGTGAGCCCGGGATGGCGGTTCCGGAACGAAGCCAGGCGAAATGAAAGCGTCATGACGGGTCCGAGCAAGCGATACCCCTGGGAGAGCCCCTCCGAACTCGAAGCGCCTACGAATGTGACCTCCTCGACCGACACCCACCTGGCCAACGTGTTGAGGTTGGTCGGGCCTCTCGACGACATCGGTGGTGGAGGCGCTCCCACCCGTCGTTCCTCGCCACAGGATTGGTCGAAGCTGATCGAGCGGGTTCGGCATGCGGCCAATCACGCCCGCGAGGTCGAGGCGCAGGCTCAAGAACAGGAGCTGCGCGTCCAGGAGGTGCTTGACCGCGTCCGCGAAGATGTCCGCAACGCCGCCGAGCGGGTCCGAGTCGCTGAGGCGCGCACCGCTGAAATTCAGAGCCGTGCCGACGCCATGCTGAAGCTGGCCGACGAGAGGGTAAAGGCGGCCGAAGAGCGAGCGCGGATCGCGGAGGAGTGGCTCACACGCGTCTACGACACGATCGCGAGCGAGTTCCCCCTTGAGCCGGATGTGAAGAGGACTGCGTGATGCCGAACTCAGCTCAGCGTCCTGCAATCACCGTCCGCCCGGCCGGACGTGATATCCCGGCCGACGATGCTTGGCGCAGCAGCTCCGAGCTGGCGGCCGGGCTGCCTTCCAACAGCAAGATCGTCCCCCTCTTCGTGGAGCCGGGCATCTCACCGCCACGGCTTGCGGATATCGGTCCTGGCGAAACCGACTGGCCTGCCGCGCTCGACCTGATCCGCGACGTTGGAGACCGCGTGCGCCGGGCACGCGATTTCGCGCAGGAGGTGTCCCGCCAGTCTCAGTCGATCATTCGCCGTAGCCTCAAGCAGACCGAAGAGGCCGAACGGCGCGCCGAGGCTGCCGAAGCTTCAGCGGCCGCGGCCATCGCACGTGCCGAGAGGGCTGAGGAACTGGCTCGGCTGTCGGAAGCCAGGGCGAAGCTTGCAGAGAAGCAGGCAGAGGCCGCCAAGGCTGAAGAGGCTGAAGCTCAACTATGGCTCAGGCGCGTGCATACTTGCCTCAAGGACGAGTTCAAAGACCTGACCGAAGATCCGACCTGACCGTATCAACTGCCGTGAGGTGGCAGGGCATCGAACCGAGCCTCCGGCCCACCGTGGGCATCGGCGGCCGAACGATGCGAATTCTCGCTGCCGCCCGGTCCAGTGGCGCCGAGCGCCCGCGCTCGTTCGAGACAGCGGGTTGTGAGCGGCCATGGTCGTCGCCGCGTCCTTGAGGAAGGCGGCGATGACCGCCCGGTCCGCCATATGCGCCGCGGTTCGGAGTGATGCTGCGAGCTGGCGCGGCGTACGGTCTGCGCAAGGCGGGCGCGCGGCGGAGGAGGGCGCCACGGAGGCCGAATCGAACGCCTGGTTCGGATGGGCTGAGGGGAGCCGCGAGCGCGACCTACCTGCGCGGAGCCGACCGAGCGAAACTCGCCGAGCGGGTCGCAGAGAGGGCAGCAGCTCGAATGTCCATCTCCGCTTCTCCTGAACCGGTGCGGGGTTCGGAGCGAAAAGATTAATCCGAAAAATGGCTTGGAGAAGTGATGGCTCCCCGAGCAGGACTCGAACCTGCGACAAGGCGATTAACAGTCGCCTGCTCTACCAACTGAGCTATCGGGGATCACGGGGGTGATCTACACAGCGTCGGTACGGCGCGCAAGGGCCTCGGGTGGATGTTTTGCATTTCGCGCGGGCTGCCTCGGGCGGCGCGAATGGAACCTCGGCAACAGCGTTGCGCCGGGGCCACGAGGCGGCCGCGCCACGAGGCTCAGGCTTCGCGTCGCGATGCCGGAGGACGCGCGGCGCCTGCGATCGATCGCCGGGGATGGGTCAAGGAAAAGTAGATGGGAGGACGTGACGTGGAGGCCTCGCCCGGAATCGAACCGGGGTGCAAGGATTTGCAGTCCTCTGCGTAACCACTCCGCCACGAGGCCTCGTCGCTCCGGCGCGGCCGTCGAAACGGGGCGCCCGCAAGATCCCGTGCCGGGCGGCCGGCGCGGGGTGAGGGGTCTCTAGCAGACGAGGCGGGCGCTGAGCAACGGGCGCGAGGCCGTATCTCCGCAGGATCGTCGGGCATTCGCGCTTTCGAAGGACCGCCGGCCGTCGAAAGCCGCCGAGCCCTCAGGCCTGCCACACCCGCGGGAGCGCCACGCCGCGGTAGCGGACGAGCAGGCGGGCGGCGACGGCGCGCAGCGGCCCGAGATCGGTGGCGAGGAGGCGGATCGCGAGGTGGCCGTTCCAGGCGCTCGCGCCGGCCTCGACCCCCGAGCCGGCGTTCGCGCCGCATTCCGCCAGCAGGCCCCGGGCCTCGTCCAGGCGCGCCTCCGCCCCGGGGGAGAGGTCGAGCACCGTCGCGCAGGCCCTGGCGCCGCCGCCGATCGCGGGCCGCGCGAGGCGGGCGGCGATCGGCCCGTCGAGGCGCAGGCTGTCGGCGTAGACGAGGCGGCCGCCCCGCCGGATGCGCCAGACGTCCTCGAACAGCCCCGCCTCCACCCGCTCGCCGCGGGCGGCCCGGCCGAAGGCCACGGCCTCGAACACCAGGAGCCCGGCATCGGGGGCGAGATCAGCCTCGAAGCGCCGCCGCAGGCGGGCGCGGTCGAACACGATCGTCTCCTGCGGCAGCCAGGCCAGCCGGGCCCCCGGGCCGAGGGCGACGCGGTTCGCGATTTGGCTCACCGGCCCGTCCGAGCGGTAGATCTTCTCCGCCGCGGTCGTGGTGAGGACGAGGCCGGCCCCGGCCTCGAGCGCGAGCGAGACCGCGAAGTCGTCGCCGCAGGCGATCCCGCCGGCGGTGTTGACCAGGATCGCCTCCGCGGCACCCCCATGCGCGCGCGGGAAGCGCAGGCGCGAGGGGCCGGATTCGGCGAGGTCCGCGATCCGCGTCGCCGTGCCGGCGCCGTCGGCGGCGACGCGCAGCATCACCCGGCCGACCGAGCGCTGGCGCGCCGGCGCGGTCTCGGGTGAGACGGCGTCGGTCCGGTCCGAAACGGCGAGCCGGTCGCTCATCCGCGCGTCGCGGGCGCAGGCACGGCGGCGATCGGGGTCGGGCGGTCGAGGATGCGGCGGCCGAACAGGCTCGCGACCAGCTCCACCAGCACGCGGGCGCTGCGGCCGCGCTCGTCGAGGAACGGGTTGAGCTCGACCACGTCGAGCGAGCCGACGAGGCCGGAATCGTGCAGCATCTCCATGATCAGGTGCGCCTCGCGGAACGTCGCCCCGCCGGGCACCGTGGTGCCGACGGCCGGCGCGAGGCCGGGATCGAGGAAGTCGATGTCGAAGCTGACATGGAGGTGGCCCGAGGCCTCGGCGACCCGCTCCAGGCTGCGCCGGAGCGGCGCCACGACGCCGAACTCGTCGATGTGGCGCATGTCGGTGACCTCGACGTTGCGCGCGGCCACGAGGGCCCGCTCGCCGGCATCGATCGAGCGCAGGCCGAACAGGTGGACGCGGGTCGGGTCGAGGGCCGGGCGGTCGGGGTCGGCGAACAGGTCGGACAGGCCCGGCTCGCCGCAGAGCGCCGCCAGCGGCATGCCGTGCAGGTTCCCCGAAGGCGAGGTCTCCGGGGTGTTGAAGTCGGCATGCGCGTCGAGCCAGAGCACGAAGAGCGGCCGGCCGGTCCGCGCGCAGTGGCGCATCGCCCCCTCGACGGTCCCGAGCGACAGGCTGTGATCCCCGCCGACGACCACGGGCAGGTCGCCCGCGTCGAGGGCGGCCTCGACCTGGCGGGCGAGCGCCCGGGTCCAGGCCGCGACCGCGGGCCTGCCGACCGCGTCGGCCGGCCCGTCGGGCACCGCATCGCCATGGTCGGCCACCGCGTGGCCGAGGTCGCGCAGGGTGCGGACGAGGCCCGCGGTGCGCAGGGCGGCCGGGCCCATCACGGAGCCGGGCTCGCTGGTGCCGACCTCCGTCGGCGCGCCGAGGATCGCGATACGTTCCGGGCCGTCCATCCCCACCTCGTCCGTACGGAACCGTGCCGGTTCCTGCGCCGTGCGGCGTGACACGCTTGCGCGACGAGCCCGTGTCGGGGCCGCCGCCTCGGGCCTCGGCCGGGAACGGCCGGCGACACGAAGGCCCGCCATGCGAAGGCTCACGCCGCGATAGGGCATGCGCAAGCCGCGGGCCAGCGGCCGGCCCGGCGCGGGGAAACGGGCGGGGCCCCGGGCGGTTGGCAGGGACGCCGGCCGCGGCGCAGCGAGGGAGATCGCCCATGCCGAACCGTTTGCAGACCGTCGGGTGCCGCGCTTTCGCCTGCGCCGCTGCGATCCTGCTCGCGCCCGCGGCCGTGGCGCAGACCACGCCGGCGGCGGGCGCCGCCCGCATCGCCGAGCACATGGAGGTGGTCGGCGCCGACGGGGCGCATGTCGGCACCGTCGACAAGGTCGAGAACGGCACCATCGTCCTGGCCGAGACCGACCGGGATGCCGGCGGACGCCATCACGCCGTGCCGATCGCGTGGATCGGCACGGTGGACGGCAAGGTGCTGCTGACGAAGCCGGCGGCCGAGGCGAAGGCGCAGTGGGATCGGGCGGACAAGCCGACGGACGGGCCGAAGCACTGAGCCGGGCGCTACTCGGCGACCGCCTCGGTGACCTGGACGCGGCCGGCATCCTCGATGATCGCGGCGGCGGCGGCCTTAGCGAGCATGGCGTAGCCGCGGTCGGCCATGTGCAGGCCGTCGGCGGAGAAGAGCTGGCTATGGGTCAGCTTGCCGTCGCGGATCCAGCCGCGCATCAGGTCGGCGCGGCGGATCACCGGCACGTCGAGCGCGTCGCCGATCTCGCGCACCGCGTCGCGGAAGCGGTCGGAGCCGGGGGTGGCGTCGAGCTTCGGGCACCATTGCGGCTCCATCAGCACGACGTCGATGCCGGCCTCCTGCATCCGGCGCACGGCGCTGACCGTCGCCTCGCGGAAATGCTCGATGGTGACGCCGCGCAGCGGGTCGTTGCTGCCGGTCTGCCAGATCACGAGCTGCGGCTCGGCGGCGATCACGTCCCGCTCGAGCCGGCGCAGCATGTCGTCGACGTGCTCGCCGCCGATGCCGCGGTTCAGCACCGTGATGCTCGCGGCGACGCTCGGCAGGGCGGCGCGGAGATCCGCCTGCAGGCGGGCGGGATAGGCGTTGGCCGGCGTGCTGGCGCCGATACCCTCGGTCGAGGACGAGCCGAAGGCGACGATGCGCAGCGGTGCGCCGATGGCGATCTGCCGGGCGACGTGCGGCAGGTCGATCTCGGCGACCGCATCGCCGAGGCCGAAATCGAACGGGACCGGGAGAAGGTCGGCGTAGGCGAGCACCGCGCTCGGCAGGACGAACAACCCGGTGAGCAGGGCGACGCCGCGAATCAGTCCCCGCAGGGGTTTCGTGACGCGGCGGGCGGACGCGGTGTTCGGCACGGGCACCATCGGAGCGTTCGGGCTTGCGGGATCCGAATACGATCCTACGGGGCCGACCGAAAGGTCCCGTCTGCAACACCTGTTGAATTCCGATTGAATTCGTAACGCAAAATTAAGGCTGAATTCCGGTGATACCTGTTCGGACGCCCGCGCCGCGGCTCGTCGGCTTCGCCGATCAGTTCGCCGGCGGCGTGAGCACGAGCTTGCCCACGAACGGCGCGTTCTTGTTGGCCGTGCTGGTGCAGGCGAAGTCGTGGTCGCCGGCCTCGAGCGTCCGCACGCGCAGGGTGCCCTGGCCGTCCCGCTTGATCAGGTAGCCCTTCTCACTCGCCACGTGGACGAGGTCGCCGTCGGCATGGAGCACGTGGCCGTTCTCGAACAGCCCCGCCGCGGTGATCGTCACCGGCGTGTCGGCGTGGCTGACCACGTGCAGCGCGACGTCGGTGTTGGCGGGCAGGCGCAGCTCCGCCGGCGCGCAGACCGGCTTGCCGCCCTCGGCGGTGATCGTCAGCTCGACCGGCGGCATCACGGCGCTCGACGGCGCGGGCAGGGGCTTGCCCTGGGCATGGCCCGCGGCGGTCCCGAGGACGAGGAGGGCGGCCGCGGCGAGGTCGCGTCGAAGATGCTGCATGAAGGTCCGTCCGGAGAAGCGTGAGCGACGGGCATCGCGCGGGGTCGCGCGGCCTCGGGATAGGAGCGGAATGGCAGCAGGCGCCGGCGAGTTCCGGCACGCGACGCCGCACCGGCGGCTCGCGACGGGGTCGGGCAGGCGCTCAGATGTAGGCGGAGGCGAGCGTCGGCGCGCGCCCGAGCGCGTGAGCCAGCACCTCGAGCGCCTGGGCGACCTCGGCGCGGGCGCCGACGCCGCCGAGGCAGATCCGCACCGCCTCGGGGGCGGGGCCCGCGGCGCAGAAGGCGTCGCTCGCGACGACGCCGAGCCCGGCGGCGCGGCCCTGGCTGGCGAAGGCCGAGCGGGTCCAGCCCTCGGGCAGCCGCATCCAGAGATGGAAGCCGTTCGGATCGGAGCGGACCAGCTCCCCCGGCAGCAGGCGGGCGGCGATGGCCTGGCGCGCCTGCGACTCGGTGCGGACGAAGCCGAGCACCGCCTCGCCGGTGCCGTCGAGGATCCAGCGCGTGGCGAGCGCCGTGGTGAGCGGCGAGGCCATCACGGTCGCCGCGCGCAGGGTCGAGGCCAGCGGCAGCGCCGCGCGGGCGCTCGGCGCGACGCAGTAGGCGAGGCGCAGCCCGGCCCCGAGGCACTTGGCGAGGCCGGCGACGTAGTAGGTGATCTCGGGGGCCAGCTGCTGGAAGCTCGGGGGCGGATCCGGGCAGACGAAGCCGTAGGCGTCGTCCTCGACGATCGCCACGTCGTAGCGGCGCGCCACCGCGAGGATCGCCTCGCGCCGGCCCCGGCCGATCGTCTGGGTGGTCGGGTTCTGCAGCGTCGGGTTGAGGTAGAGCGCCTTGGGCGCGAGCCGGGTGCAGGCGGCCGCGAAGGCGTCGGGCTCCAGCCCGTCCGCGTCCGTCGGCAGGCCGACGAGCCGCAGGCCGCGATGGGCCGCGAGCGAGCGGATGCCGGCATAGGTCAGCGCCTCGGTGCAGAGCACGTCGCCGGCCTGCGCCACCGAGCCGAGGATCGCGTCGAGGGCGCTGTGCGCGCCGGGGCAGAGCAGGAGCCGGTCGTGGCCGGCGACGACCCCGCGCCGCGCGAGCCAGAGCCCGCCGGCCTCCTTGTCGGCGTCGGTGCCGCCGAAGCCCTGGTAGCGCAGGAGGTTGGGCAGGTCGTCGGCGATCGCCGCGACGCCGGCCCGCATCCGCGCCTGCAGCCGCGGGTCGTCGGGCTCGGGCGGCAGGTTCATCGAGAAGTCGACCGCGCCGCGGCGGCGCGGCAGGGCCGGGCGGGGCGCCTGGAGGCTGCGCGCCGGATCGCACACGAAGGTGCCCTGGCCGACCCGCGACTCGACGAGGCCGCGGCCTTGCGCCTCCACGTAGCCGCGGGCCACCGTGGTGAAGTTCAGGGCGAGGCGGGCCGCGAGCACCCGCTGCGGCGGCAGGCGCTCGGCGACCGCGAGCTTTCCCGTGCGGACGTCCTCGGCGATCGCCTCGACGATGGCGAGGTAGTGCGGCTTGCCGAAGCGCCGCAGGTCGGGGCACCAGCCGTCTTCCGGGCGCGATCCCGGAGCGGGCGCCCCGGAGACGCGTGATTTCGGCGTCGCGCGGCTCATGTTCGCCTCCCGACCGGTCAGGATGCAGTCAATCGTCGATTGATCGGGAGCAATCGGCGTGCCGCACGCCCGAGCGCTGCGAACCGCGCGAGCGATACGGTCAATCCGGTCAAGTACTCGCCAGAGAACTCACAATAATGGCGCCCATTTTATCGGCAGATGCCGCGTCGTTCGGCGCCGTTTCCAAACAGACGTCGATCGCGCCGCATCGACCATTGACCGCATGATTGACCGCATCCCGCACCGGGCGCCGAAACGGCGCGTCGTCGGCGTCTCGCTGGCACGGGGATTGCCATCCTCGATTGAACCTGCGGCCGGGATCATTCGATCCGCCGCAGGTCGCGATGCACAAGAGGGAGTGCGGCCGATGCCTGCCGTCAGCACCGACAAGCACAAGAAGGGCGATTACTTCGTCGATTACGAGGAGAAGGTCTTCGAGGACGTGAAGGCCGAGCCGGGGCAGAAGGCCCTGGTGACCTTCCACACCGTCGCGTTCGAGGGCTCGATCGGCTTCGTGAACCTGCTCCAGGCCACGCGCCTCCAGCGCAAGGGCTTCGACACCTCGGTGCTGCTCTACGGCCCCGGCGTGACGCTGGGCATCCAGCGCGGCTTCCCGACGCTCGGCGACGAGGCGTTCCCGGGCCACCTCAACATGAACAACCAGATCGCGAAGTTCATCGCCGAGGGCGGCAAGGTCTATGCCTGCCGCTTCGCGCTCCAGGCGCTCTACGGCCACGGCGAGCCCTCGCTGATCGAGGGCATCCGCCCGATCGCGCCGACCGACGTCCTCGACATCGTGCTGCTGCACAAGCGCGACAACGCCGTGATCATCGACACCTGGACCGTCTGAGCGGCCGGCCGCCGGCACCCATCACGAGCGAGGAGGCGGACAATGGCGGAGCCGCGCATCGTCCGGGCCGCCGCGGTCCAGATCGCGCCGGACCTGGACCGGCCCGAGAACACCCTGGAGCGCGTGCTGAACGCGGTCGCGGACGCGGCGGGGAAGGGGGCGCGCTTCGTCGTCTTCCCCGAGACCTTCGTGCCGTACTACCCGTACTTCTCCTTCGTCAGCCCGCCGGCGATGCAGGGGGCGGAGCACCTGCGGCTCTACGCGCACGCGGTCGTGGTGCCCGGCCCCGTCACCGAGGCGGTCTCGGCCGCCGCCCGCCGCCACGGCATGGTGATCGTGCTCGGCGTCAACGAGCGCGACCACGGCACGCTCTACAATGCGCAGTTGATCTTCGACGCCGACGGCAGCCTGGCGCTCAAGCGCCGCAAGATCACGCCGACCTACCACGAGCGCATGATCTGGGGGCAGGGCGACGGGGCGGGTCTCGCCGTGGTCGACACCGCCGTCGGCCGCGTCGGCGCGCTCGCCTGCTGGGAGCACTACAACCCGCTCGCCCGCTACTGCCTGATGGCCCAGCACGAGGAGATCCACGCGGCCCAGTTCCCGGGCTCGCTGGTCGGCCAGGTCTTCGCCGACCAGATGGAGGTGACCATCCGCCACCACGCGCTCGAAGCCGCCTGCTTCGTGGTCAACGCCACCGGATGGCTCTCCGAGGACCAGATCGCCAAGGCCTGCCCGGAGGAGGGCTTGCGGGGCGCGATGCGCGGCGGCTGCTTCACGGCGATCGTCTCGCCGGAAGGGCGGCTGCTCGCCGAGCCCCTGCGCGCGGGCGAGGGGCTCGTGATCGCCGACATGGACCTCGCGCTCGTGACCAAGCGCAAGCGGATGATGGACTCGGTCGGCCATTACGCCCGGCCCGAGCTGCTCAGCCTCAACCACGACGCGCGCCCGGCGCTTCCCGTGACGACGACGCCTCCCGCGACGAACCGCCTTCCCGCGACGACCCGGAGTTCAGACCATGGACAGCCCGCTCCTGACCGGTTCGACCGCCCCGTCGCCGGCCTCCCCGGCTCCGGGCCCGGCGGCGCCCGGCCTTCCGACCGAGCGGCTGATCAACGCGCTGCAATCCTACGGAGTCCGGCTGGCTGACAGCCGCCCCGGCGTCCAGAGCCGGCGCGGCGGGGCCGGCCCCTCCGACCACAAGGCGATGACGATCTCGGGCCGCACGGTGATGGTGCCGGTCCACACCGCCACCGCCTTCGAATCGCCCTTCCTCGTGCAGCGCCCGGGGCCGGACGGGTTCAGCCTGATCGAGCACGACGGCGCGGTGGTCGGGCGGGTGACCTTCCCGGACAAGCCGCGCTTCTACGCGCTCCAGACCTTCGACGGGGTGCCGTATTCCAAGATCGCGGTGCTGCACGGGCGCGACGTCCTCGCGACCACCGTGCTGCAGACCTGCATCCGCTACCAGAGCCGCACGAGGACCTGCCAGTTCTGCGCGATCGGCCAGTCGCTGGCGGCCGGCCGCACGGTCGCGCACAAGAGCCCGCAGCAGCTCGCCGAGGTGGCCCGCGCCGCGGTGCTGCTCGACGGCGTCAAGCACATGGTGATGACCACCGGCACGCCGAACGCCACCGACCGCGGCGCCGCGGTCCTGTGCGAGAGCGCCTTCGCGGTGAAGGCCGCGGTGGACCTGCCGATCCAGGCGCAGTGCGAGCCGCCCGACGACGACCGCTGGTTCTCCCGCATGCGGGCCTCGGGCATCGACGCGCTGGGCATGCACCTCGAGGCGGTGACGCCGGAGGTCCGCAGCCGGATCATGCCCGGCAAGGCGAGCGTCCCGCTGGAGCGCTATCTCGAGGCCTTCGCCGCCGCGGTGCCGGTGTTCGGGCGGGGCCAGGTCTCGACCTACATCCTCGCCGGCCTCGGCGACGCGCCCGATGCGATCCTCGGGATGGCCGAGCGGCTCGTCGCGCTGGGGGTCTACCCGTTCGTGGTGCCGTTCGTGCCGATCTCGGGCACGCCGCTGGAAAGCCACCCGGCCCCGTCCCCCGACTTCATGCACGCGATCCTGAAGCCGCTGGCCGGGATGCTGGCGCGGGCCGACCTCCGCTCGGCCGACATCAAGGCCGGCTGCGGCCGCTGCGGCGCCTGCTCGGCGCTCTCCGCCTACGAGCGGAGGCCTTGAGATGTTCGAGCCGGTCGCCCCGTATCGCGCGAGGCTGTTCCGGGTGAAGTTCGCCACCGCCCCCTGGGAGCGGCGCGCCTGCGCGCGCCTGCGCCGCGCGGTGTTCTGCGCCGAGCAGGGCCTCTTCGCGGGGAGCGACGCGGATGCGCTCGACGCGCATGCGATCCCGATCTGCGCCCTGTCGACGCTCGGCGGCGACCCGGACGCGGTCGTCGGCACCGTCCGCATCCATGCGGCGCCGGAGACGCCCGGCGAGTGGTGGGGCTCGCGGCTCGCCGTCGAGCGCGGGCATCGCCGGGTCGGGGCGCTCGGCGCCGGGCTGATCCGGGTCGCGGTGTCCTCGGCCCATGCGCGCGGCTGCACGCGCTTCCTCGCCCACGTCCAGGCCGGCAACGCCGCCTTGTTCGCCGGCCTGCACTGGGACGACCTCGGCGCGGTCGACCTGCACGGCCGGCCGCACCGGCTGATGCGGGCCGACCTCGCCCACTACCCGCCGATGCACGATCCCGAGCACGGGCTCGTCACCCTGCCGCGCGGCCGGCCGGCGACGGCCGCGTGACGGCGCCCCCCAGCCTCGACGCCATCGCCCGCGCCGTCCGCGAAAGCCGCGGGCTGGCGCACAAGCGCGACATCGACGCGGTCGTCGGGAGGCTCGGGATCGGCCGGCTCGGCGCGCGCGGCCTCGCGGTCCCGGCCGGGGACGACTGCGCCGCGATCCCCGACGGCGACGGGCACCTCCTGCTGGCGATCGAGGGCTTCCTCGACGGGTTCGTCGCCGCCGACCCGTACTTCGCCGGATTCTGCGGCGTGATGGTCAACGTCAGCGACATCGCGGCGATGGGCGGGACGCCGGTCGCGGTGGTCGACGCCCTGTGGAGCCGCGACCAGGACCACGCCGACCCGGTGCTCGCGGGCCTGCGGGCCGGCGCCGAGGCCTACGGCGTGCCGGTGGTCGGCGGCCACACCAACACCCGCAACGGCGCCGAGCACCTCGCGGTGGCGATCCTCGGCCGGGCCGGCCGGCGCCTGCTCACCAGCTTCGACGCCGCCCCGGGGGACGTGCTGATCGCCGGCATCGACCTGCGCGGGCGCTTCCGCGAGCCCCATCCGTACTGGGACGCCGCGACCGGCGCGCCGCCGGAGCGCCTGCGCGGCGACGTCGCGATCCTGGCGGGGCTCGCGGCCGACGGCCTGGCGCGGGCCGCCAAGGACATCAGCATGGCCGGGCTCGTCGGCACCGCGCTGATGCTGATGGAATGCTCCGGCGTCGGCGGCCGGATCGACCTCGACCGGCTCCCGATCCCCGACGGCGTCGCGCTGGAGCGCTGGCTCACCGCCTTTCCGAGCTTCGGCTACCTCGTCGCGGCCGCCCCCGCCGAGGCGCCCGCGGTCGTCGGGCGCTTCACCGAACGCGGGATCGCGGCCGCCGCGATCGGCAGCCTCGACGCGAGCCGGGTCGCGCGGGTGGCGCGCGGGACGGAGGAGGCGGTGGTGTGGGATTTCGGCAGCTCGCCGCTGATCGGCTGCGGCGCGACCCGCGGCGAGGGAGCGTGAACCCATGCCGCGGCAGCTGCGCATCGCGATCCTGACGCATTCGACCAACCCGCGCGGCGGCGTGGTGCATGCCCTGGCGCTGGCGGAAGCGCTGTGCGGGCTCGGGCACGAGGCCAGCGTGCACGCCCCCGACCCCACCGGCGGCGGCTTCTTCCGCCCCGCGCGCTGCCCCACCGTCTCGGTCGCGGCCAAGCCCGCGGCCGGGACGACGGTCGAGCTCGTCCGGGCGCGGATCGCCGACTACCTCCGCCATTTCGCGACGCCGGCGGCCTGCGACTTCGACCTGTTCCACGCCCATTGCGGCATCGGCGGCAACGCGCTCGCGACCCTGGCCCGCCGCCGCCTGATCCCGGGCTTCGTCCGCACCGTCCACCACGTCGACGCGTTCAGCGATCCGCAGCTCGCGCAGTGGCAGGACCGAGCGATCCTGGACGCGCAGGCGCTGCTCTGCGTCAGCGCCGGCTGGAAGGGCGTGCTCGCGAGCGATTACGGGGCCGAGGCGACGATCGTCGGCAACGGGATCGACACCGACGCCTACGCACCCGAGCCGGCCGACGACGACGCGGCGGTCGCGGCGCGCTTCGGCCTCGGGACCGGCCCGGTGCTGCTCGCCGTCGGCGGCTTCGAGGCGCGCAAGAACACGCTGGGCATCGTCGCGGCGTTCGCCGTGTTCCGGGCCTCGCACCCGGAGGCGCAGCTCGTGGTGGCGGGCGGCGCCTCGCTCCTCGACCACGCGGATTACCGGGCCCGCTGCCGGGACGCGCTGGCGCGGGCGGGTCTCGCCGTCGGGCCCGGGCAGGCGGTGGTCGAGACCGGGCCGGTGGCGCAGGCCGTCATGCCGGCCCTCTACCGCCGCGCCGACGCCCTGGTGTTCCCGTCGCTGAGCGAGGGGTTCGGCCTCTGCGTGCTCGAGGCGATGGCGAGCGGCACCCCGGCGATCGTCTCCGACTGCGCGCCGTTCACCGAGTATCTCGGGCCCCGCGACGCCCTGTTCGTCGATCCCGACAACGCCGCCGCGATCGCCCGCGCGATGAAGGCCGCCCTCGACCCGGAGGTCCAGGCGCGCCTGATCCCGGCCGGGCTCGCGATCGCCAAGACCCATCCCTGGCGGCTCTGCGCCGAGCGGCACCTGCCGGCCTACGCCGCCTGCGCGCGCCGGCGCCCGGAGACGTCCCATGCCTGAGATGCGCTTCCACATCCGCTGGCCCGACGGCGCCCGCGAGGCCTGCTACTCGCCCTCCCTGGTGATCAAGGACCACCTCGCGGTCGGCCAGGACTATCCGCTGGCCGAGTTCGTCGCGCTGAGCCGCACCGCGCTCGGGATCGCGAGCGAACGGGTGCGCGAGCGCTACGGCTTCCCCTGCGGCCGGGCGCTCGCGCAGCTCGCCCGGATCGAGGAGGGCGCGCGCCGGCAGGCGCCGGGCACCGTCCACGTCGAGGCCTTCGAGGAATGACCGTTCGCGAGGAATGACCGTTCGCTCCGCCCGCACGCGGGCGGGCCTTCGCCAGAGACCAGGAGACGCGCCATGAGCCGCCAGCCCGAGCCGGACACCCATTCGCCCGCGCACTGGCCCGTGATCGTCGTCGGCGGCGGCCAGGCCGGGCTCGCGATGAGCCGGCAGCTCGCCAACCGCGACATCCGCCACGTGGTCTTCGAGAAGAACCGCATCGCGCACACTTGGCGGACCCAGCGCTGGGACAGCTTCTGCCTCGTCACCCCGAACTGGCAGTGCCGGTTGCCGGACTTCCCCTACGACGGGCCGTCCCATGACGGCCGGGACCCGCACGGCTTCATGCGGCGGGAGGAAATCGTCGGCTACATCGAGGCCTATGCCCGCCACATCGCGGCGCCCCTGCGCGAGGGCGTCGGCGTCGAGGCGATCCGCCCGCGGCCCGAGGGGGGATTCGCCGTCGCCACGGGGGAGGGGGTCCACACCGCCGACGCGGTGGTGCTGGCGATCAGCGGCTACCACCTGCCGGCGATCCCGGCGATGGCCGCGGGCCTGCCGGCGGAGGTGCGGCAGGTCCATTCCTCGGCCTACCGCAACCCGGCGCAGATGCCGGACGGGGTGGTGCTCGTCGTCGGCTCCGGCCAGTCCGGCTGCCAGATCGCAGAGGACCTGCACCTGGCCGGCCGGACGGTGCATCTCGTCACCGGTTCGGCGCCGCGCTGCCCGCGGGTCTACCGCGGGCGCGACGCCGTCGATTGGCTCGCCGAGATGGGCCAGTACGACCTCACGGTCGAGAAGCATCCGCTGAAGGACGAGGTCCGGCGCAAGGCCAACCACTACCTCACCGGCCGCGACGGCGGGCGCGACATCGACCTGCGCCGCTTCGCCCGGGAAGGCATGCGCCTGCACGGGCGGCTGACGGGAATCGACGGCCCCCGCCTCGCCTTCGCCGACGATCTTGCGAAGAACCTCGACGGGGCGGACGCGGTCCATATCGGCATCCAGGCCGCCATCGACCGGCACATCGCGGCAGCCGGCATCGCGGCCCCGGAGGAGGCGCACTACGCCCCCGTCTGGCAGCCCGGCCCGTTCGAGCCCGTGCTCGACCTCGCGACGGCCGGAATCCGCAGCGTGATCTGGGCGACGGGGTTCCGTGCCGATTTCGCCTTCGTCGAGGCCGACATCCTCGACGGCCGCGGCCTGCCGGTGCACCGCCGCGGCGTCACCGCCCAGGACGGGCTCTACGTCGTCGGCATGCCCTGGCTCTGGACCTGGGGATCGGGGCGCTTCTCCGGCATCGCGCAGGACACCGCCTACCTCGCCGACGCGATCGCCGGAGCCGCCGCCGCGCAGCCGCTTCCGATCGCCAGCTGAGACGGCGGCCTCCGCGAAGGTCTACCCGACGATCACCCGCCGGTCGCCGGCCCGGCGGGTGAAGCCGGTGGCGTCGAGGTGCTCGAGCAGCGGGATCGAGAATTTTCGCGAGATGCCCAAGGCCGCCCCCGCCTCGCGGGCGAGGAAGCCGGATTCGGGCTGGGTCGCCCCGGGGAAGGCGGTGCGGAGCTTGGCCCGGGCCTCCTCCACCGCCGCCTTGTGGAACAGCACGGCGCGGCGCTGCACCCGGTCGACGGCGCGGATCACCGTGCCGGCGCCGACGAGGTAGGTCAGCGCCTCGCGGCGGCGCACGTCGCGCCCGATCGCCTCCGCCTCGTCGGGCGGGTTGAGCCCGGCCTGGCGGAACACGGCTTCCAGGCGCCGGGCGACCTCGCTCTCGTTACGGGCCGGGTTGAACGCCGCGCGGCGGAAGAGGGCGCCGCCTTGCGCGACGTCGCCGGTGGCGACGAGGTCGCGCAGGGCCGCGGCGGCGACCGGCTCGGCGAGGCCGAGCGCCTTGACGATGCGCTCGGCCGGCAGCCCGTGCTCCATCGGCTGGTCGCGATGGTGGCCGGCGAGCACCGCCAGGATCGCGTCGCGAAGGCTCGCGAAGGCCGGGCCGCCGAGGATGCGCTCGCCGACCTCGCGGGCGCCGAGCGCCGGCAGCAGCGCCCGCACCCGGTCCGGCGCCGTGCCGCTGACGCGGGCGAGGTCGCGCAGGCCGGCGCCGGCCGCGCCGGCCTGCGCGAGGCGGATCGCCAGCGCCTCGGCCGGCCCGCCGCCGGCGAGCCCGGCGAGGTCGGCGAGCACGCGCGGGTCGTGACGCTTGCGGCGGCGGCTGTCGGGATCGAGCACCCGGCCGCCGGCCACCGTGATCGCCGGCGAGTCGCGGCGCAGGATGAACGGCTCGCGCGCCGGCACGGTGACCGCCGCGTCGAGATGGAGCTGCGCCGGCGCCGTCGCGCCGGGCTCCAGCGCGTCGCGATCGAGGAGGCGCAGGCGGGCCGCGACCTCGCTGGTGCCGAACAGCAGGCGCAGGGCCGTGCCGCCGGGGAGCGGATCGCCGCCCGGGCTCGCGGTGAGCGACACGTCGAGCCAGCGCGACGGCACCAGGAGGTCCGGCGGCGCGAGCGCCTGCCCCCGGCTCAGGTC
Organism: Methylobacterium sp. E-016; assembly: GCF_022829745.1. NCBI lineage: Bacteria > Pseudomonadati > Pseudomonadota > Alphaproteobacteria > Hyphomicrobiales > Methylobacteriaceae > Methylobacterium > Methylobacterium sp. E-016. The sequence goes on along the minus strand of NZ_JAKSYF010000108.1, from coordinate 78,111 downwards.
GGACAGGCCGACGCCGCGCAGGGCCACCGCCGTCCGGCGGCCGGGCTCGGCCGTCGCGACGGCGCGGCCGTGGATCTGCAGCCCGCGCACCGTCGCCGTCGGCCCGCCCGGCACGATCGCGACCGCGTCGCCGACGGAAAGGCGCCCGCGCCGGAGCGTGCCGGTGACCACCGTGCCGAAGCCGGCCCGCGAGAACACCCGGTCGACCGGCAGGTAGGGGAAGCCGTCGTCGGCCCGCGGCGGGCTCGCGTCGAGGAGGGCCGCCAGCGCCTCGGACAGGGCGGGAAGGCCGGCGCCGGTCAGCGTCGAGGTCGCGACGACGGCAGGCGCCTCGAGGCCCGCCCGCGCGGCCACCGCCGCGACCTCGGCCGCCCGCTCGGCGAGGGCGTCGGGCGCGACGAGGTCGGATTTCGTAAGCGCGACGACGCCGCGGCGGACGCCGATCAGCCGGGCGATCTCCAGGTGCTCGATCGTCTGGGGCTTGATGCCCTCGTTGGCGTCGACCGCCAGCAGCACCGCCCCCATGCCGGTGGCGCCCGAGATCATCGCGCGGACGAAGCGCTCGTGGCCGGGCAGGTCGACGAGGTCGATCTCCCCGTCGCGTCCCTCGGGCGCGAGGAGGGCGAAGCCCGGCACGATCGAGACGCCGCGGGCCTTCTCTTCCTTCAGCCGGTCGGTCTCGATGCCGGTGAGCGCCCGCACCAGCGCGGTCTTGCCGTGATCGACATGTCCGATCACGCCGACGAGGAGTGTCTTCATCGCTTATCGTCACCGTCCCGACCGGGCGTGCCTCCGAACCGTCGCCGCCGCGCGCCCGCCCCGGATGGCGGTCGTTCGGGGGCATGGCCGGGAGACGCACCGAACACGCGCACCGTTCCCGTGAACGAGGACGACGCGCAGCCCAATCCGCGACGCGACCGCCGGCTCGGCATCGAGCCGAGGCCCCGCCCGGATGCGGCGGGACCCGCGAGACGGTCGGGTCGATTGTGCACAACACGCTCTTGCGCCAAGCTTTTGCACGAAGCGTCGGTCGCGCAAAGGGCAAACTTTGCGGATGCGGCCGAGGGCGCCACCGCCGCCCTGCGCGTGCTACATGGCGGGCGATCCGGACGGATCGGAGGTGGCTCCGATGCGTTCTCGCGGTGACAGGGGCTGCGGCCCGGAACGGACGGACGAACGCTTCATGGACACGCCGCGGGAGATCGAGCTGAAGCTGGAATGCACGGGCCCAGACCTCGCCGCACTCGGTGCCCATCCGCTGCTGCAGGGGCAGGCCGACGGGGCCGCATCCGAGCCGAAGCTCCTCGCGGCGACCTATTTCGACACCGCCGACGGCGCGCTCCGCGAGGCCGACCTGACCTTGCGGGTGCGCCGGACGGGCGAGGCCTTCGTGCAGACCGTCAAGGCGGGCTCCGGCGCGGCCGGGCTGTTCGACCGGGCGGAATGGGAGAGCCCGGTCGCCGGCGAGGCGCCGGAGCCGGCGGCCTTCGCCGACACGCCGGTGGCCGATCTCCTCGCGAAGGCCGAGGCGCCGGACCTGGCGGCCCAGTTCCGCACCGTGGTGATGCGCTCGGTCCGGCCCGTGACCTACGGCGCCTCGCGGATCGCGGCGACCCTCGACGAGGGCCGGGTCGAGACCGACCGGGGCGATGCCCCGCTGTGCGAGCTCGAGCTGGAGCTTGAATCCGGCGATCCGGCCGACCTGTTCGCGCTGGCCCAGGCGCTCGCCGAGACGGTGCCGCTGCGGATCGGCGTGCTGTCGAAGAGCGCCCGCGGGTTCGCGCTGCGCGACGGCAAGGCCGCGCGGCCGAGCAAGTCCGACATGGCGCCGTTGCCGAAGGACGCGACCGGCGGCGAGGCCTTCCGCCACATCGCGCTCGGGTGCCTGCGGCACCTGCGCCTCAACGAGGACGTCTGGGGCCACGCCCGCGACCCGGAGGCGCTGCACCAGATGCGGGTGGCGCTGCGGCGGCTGCGCACCGCGCTGTGGCTGTTCAGGCCGATGCTGGCGGGCGACGCCCGGGCGGCCACGCTCGGCGACGAGATCAAGCGCGTCACCGAGCCGTTCGGCCGGGCGCGCAACCTCGACGTCTTCCTCGAGACCACCCTGCCCGACGAGATCGCCCGGCGCCCGGACGAGCCGGGGCTCGCCGGCCTGCGCGAGCGCCTGGAGACCGAGCGCGACCGGGCGCACGACGCCGTCGGCGCGATCCTGACCTCGCCCGAATGGCGCAGCCTGCTCCTCGACCTCCTGGCCTGGATCGAGGCCGGCCCGTGGCGGGAGGGCGTGGGCAAGCTCCGCGACGCGCCCGCCCGCGACCTCGCCACGGAGGTGCTGGAGCGCCTGCGCCGGCGGATCGCCAAGCGCGGCCGCCACATCGAGCGGCTCGATCCCGAGGCGCGTCATCGCGTCCGCATCGCCGGCAAGAAGCTGCGCTACGGCGCCGAGTTTTTCGCCGGCCTCTATGGCGGCCGGAAGGCGCGCCGGCGCCACAAGGCGTTCGCAGCCGCCCTCTCCGACCTGCAGGACCACCTCGGCGGCCTCAACGACCTCGCCACCGCGCATGCGGTGATGGCCGGACTCGCCGATGCGTCCGGGCCCGCCTCGGACGCGCTCGACGGCCAGGCGCTGTTCGCGGCGGGCCTCGCCACCGCCGATTCGGAGGCGAAGGCGGACGAACTGCTCGCGGGCGCGGCCGAGGCCCACGGCACGCTGGCCGACCTCAAGCCGTTCTGGCGCTGAACCGGGCGCCCGTCGGCGCGTAGACCCCTCGCGGACGGCGCGGGGGGAGGCGGCATGGCTCACGTCTACAGGTTCGGCATGGAGGAGGAGTTCTTCCTTGCCGACGCCGAGACCCGCAACACCCCCCGCAAGACGTCTCGCGGCCGGGTGAGGGCCTTCCATGCCGCCGTCCAGGCGCGGATGGAATCGGCCGAGCGGGAGATGCTGGAGAGCCAGGTCGAGACCTGCACCCCGCCCTCCGACAGCATCGCGGAGACGCGCGCGCGCCTGATCGCGATGCGGGCCGACCTCGCGACGATCGGGCGGGAGCACGGGTTGCGCGTCTTCGCCGCCGGCACCCACCCGGCCGCGACGTGGCGGCGGCAATCGACGACGCCGGCCGAGCGCTACCGCGGGATCATCGACGACCTGCAGATCGTCGGGCGGCGCTCGGTGGTCTGCGGGCTCCACGTCCACGTCGAGGTGCCGCGTCCCGACGCGCGCCTCGACCTGCAGAACCGGCTGATGCCGTTCCTGCCGATCCTGCTCGCGCTCTCGGTCTCCTCGCCGTTCTGGGAGGGGCAGCGGACCGGGCTCGCCGGCTACCGGCTCAGGGCCTATGCCGAGCTGCCGCGCACCGGCCTGCCGGAGCTGTTCGCGGACGCCGCCGACTACGACCGCTACGTCCGGGTGATGACCGCCTCGGGCGCGATCGCGGATGCGAGCTTCCTGTGGTGGCACCTGCGCGCGTCGGTGAAGTACCCGACGCTGGAACTGCGCATCGCCGACAGCTGCTCCGAGGTCGAGGACGGGCTCTGCATCGCCGCCCTGTTCCGCTGCCTCGTGCGCCTGCTCGACCGCGATCCCGGCGTGAATGCCGGCCTCACCGGGGCGGCGCGCGGCTTCGCGATGGAGAACCTGTGGCGGGCCGAGCGCGACGGGGTGCGGGCCGAGCTGATCGACGCCACGCGGGAGCGGGCGGTGCCGATGGCCGAGATCGTCGAGGGGCTGCTCGCGCGCCTCGCGGAGGATGCCGACGCCCTCGATTGCCGGGCCGCCTGCGAGCGCGCCCGCACCATCGTCCGGCACGGCACGGGGGCCGACCGGCAGCTCGCCGCGTACGCGGCGGCGCGCGCGGCCGGATCGTCGGACCGCGCGAGCCTCGGAGCGGTGGTCGACGCCCTGGCCGACGAGACCGCGTCGCCGAAGCCCCGATGAGGCCGGACCATGCGGGCCGGGCGCGCCCGTTGGGGGTAGGCACGCCCGGCCCGACGGTCGGCCGGCATCCGGACCGAGAGGCCGGACGACGGGCCATCATCGCGCCCGCGTATTTCCCAAGCATGTCCGTTCGCCGCGGGGGCATCGGCGCAACACGGACCGCCCGGGTTCTGTTATCTCCCCCGACGCATCGGCGCCCCTCAACGACCCGGTTCCCATGAGCATCCTGAAAGACATCTTCGGCCGCCTGACCCAGGCGGTGACCGCCTATGCCGGCGACAAGGCGCTGATGCTGGCGGCGGTCTCGGCCGCCGCCAACGTCATCGTCGCCGACGGGGAGGTGGCCGGCACCGAGTTCGAGACGGCGCTGGCCGGCCTCAGGGCCAACCCGATCCTTGAGAAGGGCTACGACACCCTGATGCTGGAGGCCGAGCTCTACGACGGGATCGCCCGCGCCCGGACGCGGGCGGGCCGGGCCGAGAACCTGCGCCACGCCGCCGCGCTCGCCGACCGGCCGCAGGCGCAGCGCGAGAACGTCTTCCTGATCGCGGCCGACGTCGCCGACCAGGACGGGATCAGCGGCATCGAGGCGGTGGCGCTGGCCGAGATCGCCGCCGCGCTCGGCGTCGACGGGAACGCGCTGCTCGGCGCCTCGCCGGTGCGCCGCCCGGCGCCGTGAGCCGCGCCTGCGGGGCCTGACGCGCCTGCGGGGACTGGGCGGGCCTGCGGAACCTGGCCGGGCACGATCCTTGCCGGCCGCCGGGCCGTCACGTCGGCATCGTGACACGAGACACACACGCGACGACGGAGGCCAGGATGGCCGGCACGGCAAAGACCCACAACCTGCGCATCGACGGCTCGCGCCTGTGGGAGACGATCCAGGAGACGGCGCGGTTCGGCGCGACGCCGGCCGGCGGCCTGAACCGCCTCACCCTGTCGCCCGAGGACGGCGCGGTCCGCGACTGGTTCCGGGACGCCTGCACGGCGGCGGGGCTCGAGGTGCGGGTCGACGCCCTCGGCACCCAGTACGCCCTGCGGCCCGGGCGCGACGCGGCGCGCCCGCCGGTGGCCTTCGGCTCGCATCTCGACACCCAGCCGACCGGCGGCAAGTTCGACGGCATCCTCGGCGTGCTGGCCGGGCTGGAGGCGATGCGCGCCCTGAACGACGCCGGCATCGAGACCGAGGCGCCGCTTCTGCTGGTCAACTGGACCAACGAGGAGGGCTCGCGCTTCGCCCCCGCGATGATGGCGTCGGCGGCTTACGCCGGCGATTTCACCACCGACGAGATCCTGGAGAAGACCGACGCGGCCGGCATCAGCGTCGGCGCGGCGCTCGACGCGATCGGCTACCGCGGGACCGACACCGTGGGCGACCGGAAGATCGGCGCCTTCGTCGAGCTGCACATCGAGCAGGGCCCGATCCTGGAAGCCGAGGGCCGGACCATCGGCGTGGTCGAGGGCGGGCAGGGCATCGCCTGGTTCGACGGCACGATCACCGGCTTCGAGGCGCATGCCGGCACCACGCCGATGCCGCGCCGCCGCGACGCGCTGCTCGGGCTCGCGGAGGTCGCGCTCGCGGTCGAGCGGATCGCGCTGGCGCACGCGCCCACCGCCGTCGCCACCATCGGCGAGGCCGTGATCGGCGCGCCCTCCCGCAACGTGGTGCCGGGGCTGGTGCGCTTCACCCTCGACGTGCGCGACCCGAAGCCGGAGGTCCTCGACGCGATCGAGGCGGAGCTGCGCGCGAGCCTTCCCGCGATCGCGGACCGGCGCAAGCTCGCCATCGACCTCGCGCGGATCTGGCGCAAGGAGCCGGTGCCGTTCGACGCGGGCGTGATCGCGGCGGTCGATGCCGCCGCCGAGGGGCTGGGCCTGAGCCGCCGCCGCATGGTCTCGGGCGCCGGGCACGACGCCTGCAACCTCGCGGCCCGCGTCCCGACCGCGATGATCTTCGTGCCGTGCAAGGACGGCGTCAGCCACAACGAGTCGGAATCGGCGACCCCGTCCGACTGCGCCGCCGGCGCCGACGTGCTGCTGCAGACGGTGCTGACGCTCGCCAACGCGCCGAAGGCCTGATCCGTGGACGCCTTCGCCCCCCGCATCCAGCAGCGGCTCGACGCGCTGGCCCAGATCAGCGCCGAGCCCGGCGCGATCACCCGCCTCTACCTCACCCCCGAGCAGGCGCGGGCCGAGGCCCTGGTCGCCGGCTGGATGGGCGAGGCCGGGTTGCAGGTGCGCCGCGACGCCGTCGGCAACCTGATCGGCCGCGTCGAGGGCCACGAGCCCGGCGGGCCGGCCCTGGTGATCGGCTCGCACCTCGACACCGTGCGCAACGCCGGCTGCTACGACGGGCCGCTCGGCGTCGTCGCCGGCATCAGCTGCGTCGAGGCCGTGCTGCGCCAAGGACCGCCGCCGGTCGCGATCGAGGTGGTGGGCTTCGCCGACGAGGAGGGCGTGCGCTTCGCCGCGACGCTGACCGGCAGCCGGGCGTTCGCCGGCCATCTCGACCCGGCGGCGCTGCGCACCCTCGATGCCGCCGGCACGACGCTGGCCGCCGCGATGCGCGAATACGGCCTCGACCCGAAGGCCGTCCCGACCGCCGCCCGCACGCCGGATCAGATCCTCGGCTACGTCGAGCTCCACATCGAGCAGGGGCCGATGCTGGAGCGCGAGGGCCTGCCGGTCGGCCTCGTCACCGCGATCAGCGGGGCGAGCCGCCTGGAGATCACGCTGTCGGGGGAGGCGGGGCACGCCGGCACCGTCGCGATGACCGAGCGCCGCGACGCGCTCGCGGGCGCCGCCGAATGCATCCTGGCGATCGAGGCGCGCTGCCGCGGCGAGGAGCACCTCGTCGGCACGGTCGGGCGCATCCAGGCGCTGCCGGGGGCGGTCAACACCATCCCGGGCCAGGCCAAGTTCAGCTTGGACCTGCGGGCGCCCGACGACGCGCAGCGGCACGCCGCGCTCGCCGACATCGACCTCGCCTGCAAGCGCATCGCGCTCCGGCGCCGGCTCGGCTTCGGCATCGCCCTCCTGCACGAGGCGGAAGCCGTCCCCTGCGACCCCGGGATGACGGCCCTGGTCGAGGCGGCGATCGTCGCCGAGGGCCATCCCGTCCTGGCGCTGCCGAGCGGGGCCGGCCACGACGGCATGGCGGTGGCGGCGATCGCGCCGATCGCCATGGTGTTCGTGCGCTGCCGCGGCGGCATCAGCCACAACCCGGCCGAGTTCGCCAGCCTGCCCGACATCGAGGCCGGGACCCGGGTGCTGCTCGGGACGGTGCGCGGGTTCCTCGCGGCACGGGAGCGGTCGGCCGATCAGACCAGCCCGAGGTCGGCCGGCGCCGCATCCGCGAAGACCCGCCGGAGGCTCGCCGGATCGAGCCCGTAGAGGCGTCGCAGCAGCCCGGCGAGCAGGCTGCGGTAGTCGGTGAGCACGGGATGGTCGCGGTTCTGGAACAGGTGCGCCTCGTCGGCCCGCACCTGCGGCCCGGCGATGCGGCCGCCGCGCACGGCACCGCCCAGCACCCAGTAGACGCTGCCGTGCCCGTGATCGGTGCCGCGGTTGCCGTTCTCGCGGAAGGTGCGGCCGAACTCGGAGAGCACGACCACCACCGTGTCGTTCCAGGCGGGGCCGACCTCCTCGACGAAGCCGGCCAGCCCGCGGCCGAGCTCGCCGATCCGGTCGGCGAGGTAGCCGGTGGCGGCGCCCTGGTTCACGTGCGTGTCCCAGCCGCCGACGTCGACGAAGCCGAGGTTGAACGACTCGCGCATCAGCCGGCCGATGCGCCGGGCCGAGCGCGCGAAGCCCTTCGGCGAGACGGCGCCGCGGTCGGCCTCGGCCTGATGCTCCGAGACCGACTGGTAGACCGCGTCGCGCACGCGGAACCCCTCGGCCACCGAAGCGGCCAGCGGGGTGTCGCGGTACATCGCCGTGATCAGCCCGGCCTGGCGCGCGTCGATCCCGGGCTTGGCGACCTCGTTGATCGCGATGTTGGGCACCGTCTCGGTGCCGCGGAAGATCAGCGGGATCTGCTCGGTGAAGGCGATCGGGCGCGTCCGCGTCAGCTCCGCGGCGAGCCGGGCCATGAAGCCCGAATTGTAGTCGCGGGAGGCGCCGACCGTCTGCCCGAGCTCGATCGTGTCCTGGGTCTCGAAATGGCTGCGCGTGAGGTCGTCGGTGCCGGCGAACGGCACGAAGGCGGCCTGCCCCCGGGCGTAGAGCGGCAGGATCGTGTCGCGCAAGCTCGGGTGGAGGCTCCAGTCGGCGTCGAGCGCCAGCGCCGCCGCCGGGTCGGCCGCATCCGGTCGGGCGACCGCGAGGGTCGGCCGGGCGCGGTAGTAGAAGTCGCTGCCCGTCGGGATCACGACGTTGGCCGCGTCGTAGGCGCCGCGCAGGAACACCACGAGCAGGCGCGCATCCGCCTTCGGCGCGGCCCAGACCCGGCCGGCGACGGTGGACAGGCCGAGCGCGAGGGAGGCTCGGATCAGCGCGCGGCGGGGCGGGTCGCGCGGGTCCATGGGCGGCCTTCAGCGCATGAATTCGGGGGCGGACAGGAACAGGGTGTTCCAGTCCTGCGGGGAGACGGCGCGGGCCAGGGCGTCCCGGGTCGGGGCGCTCAGGGTCGCCGAGAGCGTCGAGAAGTAGAGCCCGTTCTGCAGCAGCGGGAAGGCCGGCTCGTCGGCCATGTCGGGGGCGGGCTTGAACAGGCCGGCGGAGCCCGACCCGATCTGCCGGGCGATCTCGAAGCGCGTCGTCATCTGTCCCGGCCCGTTCCAGGCGGCGGCGCCGAGCGGGTAGCCGTCCGGCGTCGAGCGGTTGAACAGGCCCTCGCCGAGGCGGTTGAGCCAGCCCTGGATCGGCGCGGCGTTGCGGATCGTCCGCCCGTCGTAGGCGAGGCGCACGGCCGAGAGCACGTAGCGGGCCGGGTCCTTGAACCCGTCCCCGAGGGAGGCCGCGAAGTCGGGCGCGTGGAACAGCGCGTCGAGCACGGCCGCGATGTCGCCGTCGCTTTGGGTGAAGACCTGCGCCAGCCGCGCCACCAGGGCGTCCGAGGGCGGGGCGCCCAGGAAGTAGCGCGCGAGCGCGGCCGACACGGTTCGCGCGGTGGCGGGCTCGCGGGCGATCAGGTCGAGCGCCTCGACGATCTCGGGCCAGCCGCGGCCGCGGATCGCGTGGCCGAGGAAGACCTTGTCGCCGTAATCGTGGCGGTTCGGGTTGAATTCGAACAGGCCGGCGCGGACGAGGTCGGCTTGGCGCTCCGGCTTCAGCTTCGGGTCCTCGGGGCGGGCGTCGATGCCGACGCCGGTAAGGATGCGGGCCAGCGCCTCGACGTCGCCCTGCGTGTAGCCGGAGCCGACCCCGAGGGTGTGCAGCTCCATCAGCTCGCGGGCGTAGTTCTCGTTGAGGTGGCCGGCGGCGTTGTCGGCATTGTCGAGATAGCGCAGCATCGCCGGGTGCCGCAGCGTCGCCTCCAGCAGGTCGCGGAAGCGGCCGAGCGCGTGCCGGCGGATCGCCGCGTCGACGTAGTCGCCGACCATGGCGCGCAGGTTCGCCTTGCCCTGGTGGACGTTGAAGCGGTTGAGCCAGAACCAAGTCAGCCGCTCGCGCACCTGGTCCGGGCTGTCGAGCGCCCGCAGGATCGTGGCCGCGGCGGCGTCCCGGGCGACGGCCGAGAGCGCCCCCTGGTAGGCCTGCTGCGCGGCCTTCTTCGCATCCGGGTCGGGCTCGGCGCTGGCCGCCCGCGCCTGCGCGTCGAGGGCGGAGATCCGCTCGAGCAGCGTGCCCTTCGGCGTCAGCGCGTCGACCTGCGCCTGGGCGGCCTCCGGCAGGGCTGGGCCTGCCGGCGGATGGAGCTGCTCTTGGAGCCAGCGCACGCGGCCCTTGGCGCGGAGCTCCGCGTGGCTGGCCGGCGAGACGCCCCAGGTCACGGCGTCGAGGAAGGCGGCGTCGGCCTCGGGCGTGGTCGCGGCCCGGGCCGCGGCGGCCGCGAAGGCGAGGCCCGTCGCGAGCGTCAGGCAGGACAAGCGGAGCGCGGGCCGCATCATCGGATCCCCCCTCGTGCCCGCACGATCCAGCCACCGGATTGTGGCGCCGGTGCGGTAAGGGGCGCCGCGCCTATTCCAGCGGGCCGATCGCGGCCTCCACCGCCGCGACCACCGCCCCCGAGCGCACCAGCGCGAGCGCGGCCTCCATCTCGGCCTGGTACCAGCGGTCGCCCGACAGCGCCGGGGCGATGACCTTGCGCACCGCGTCGAGGGCGGCCTGCGTGCCGGAGCCGAGGGGATGGTCCCGAGCGACGTCGGCGACCAGCGAGAGCGCCTGGCACGCCATCAGGATCTCGCCGGCGACGATGGTCTCGACGTTGGCGACGACGGTGCGGGCCTTGCGCGCGCACCAGGTCGAGTTCGAGACGTGGTCCTCGGCGTTCGACTTGCCGGGGATCGAGTCGACCGAGCCGGGCATCGACAGGGTCCGGTTCTCCATCACCAGGGCCGACATCGTGCACTGCACGGTGGCGAAGCCGGTGTTGAGGCCCTTCTTGCCGGCGAGCAGGTTGCGCGGCAGGCCGTAGCTCATGGTCGGGTCGATGAGGCGCGCGAGCCGCCGCTCCGAGATCGAGCCGAGGTCGGTGGCGGTGATGGCGAGCAGGTCCATCGCCTGCGCGACGTAGGCGCCGTGGAAGTGCCCGGCCGAGATGCAGGTATAGTGGTCGGCCCCGTCGGCGAAGATCAGCGGGTTGTCGGTGGCCGCGTTGATCTCGGTGCCCATGATGCCGTCGACGTAGGCCAGCGCCTCGCGCACCGGCCCGTGCACCTGCGGCGCGCAGCGCAGCGAGTACACGTCCTGCACCCGCGGCGGCGGGGCCTGGCCGGGGGCGCGGGCCTCGTCGGGGAACACCGTGACGCGGGCGCCCTCCGTGCAGCGCTCGGAATCGCCGATCATCCGCAGGACGTTGCGGGCCGAGGCCGCCTGGCCCTTGTGCGGGCGGGCGGCGTGGACGCGGGGATCGAAGGCGGCCTTCTCCGCACGCAGGGCCTCGAGCGTCAGGGCGAGGGCGATCTCGGCGGCCTTGAGGACCCGCTTCATGTCCTCCAGCGCCAGCACGCCGACGGCGAGCGACACGGTGGAGCCGTTGATCAGCGCCGAGGCGTCCTTGGCCTCCAGCGGAAACGCCTCGGGCAGGCCCGCCGCCTTCAGCGCCGCGCGGGCCGGCAGGCGGCGTCCCTCGTAGAACGCCTCGGCCTCCTCGAACCCGCAGATCGCGCCGGCCAGGTGCGCCAGCGGCGCGAGGTCGCCCGACGCCCCGACCGAGCCCTTCGACGGGATCACCGGCACGATCCCGGCGTTCAGGCAGGCGAGCAGGCGGTCGACGACCGCGACGCGCGGCCCGGAGAAGTTCGACGCGAAGGCGTTGGCGCGCAGCAGCATGGTGGCGCGCACCGCCTCCGCGTCGAACGGCTCGCCCATCCCGGTGGCGTGGGCGTAGACGGTCAGCCGCTGGTAGGCCTGCATCTCGTCCATGCGCACGCGCTGGTCCTTGAACAGGCCGACGCCGGTGTTGAACGAGTACATCAGCGGCGCGTCGTCGGTCATGAAATGCGCGTCGATGTAGTCCCGCGCGCCGACGAGGCTCCTGCGCGCGCCCTCGTCGAGCACCGCCTCGGCGCGGAGGCCCGCCGCGTCCGGCCGGGCGACGGCGAGCACGTCCGCGGCGGTGAGGGTGCGGCCGTCGATGGTGGTCGTCGTCATGGGCTGTCTCTCGAAAGGGGCTTTCCCGGAGCGGAGCACGAATCAGGCCGTCACGGCGCCGGGTGGCGGGCGATCCAGTGCCGGGCGATGTCGACGCGGCGGGCGAGCCAGACCCGGTCGTGCGCGGCGACGTGGTCGAGGAAGCGGGCCAGCGCCGCCATCCGTCCCGGGCGGCCGACGAGGCGGCAATGCAGGCCGACCGACATCATCTTGGGCGCCGTCGCGCCCTCGGCGTAGAGCACGTCGAAGCTGTCGCGCAGGTAGGCGAAGAACTGGTCGCCGGAATTGAAGCCCTGGGGGCTCGCGAAGCGCATGTCGTTGGCGTCGAGGGTGTAGGGCACCACGAGGCCGGTGCGCCCCGCGCCCGTCAGCCAGTAGGGCAGGTCGTCGGCGTAGGAATCCGACAGGTAGGTGAAGCCGCGCTCCAGGCCGAGCTCCAGCGTGTGGATCGAGGAGCGGCCGGTGTACCAGCCCTCGGGCGCCGAGCCCGTCACCGCCGCATGGATGCGGATCGCCTCGTCCATCGCGGCGGCCTCCTCCGCCCGGGAGGCGTCGCACATGTCGATCCATTTGAGGCCGTGGCTGGCGATCTCCCACGCGGCCTCGCGCATCGCCGCGACGGCCTCCGGGTTGCGCATCAGCGCGTGCGCCACGCCGAACACGGTGACGGGAATCCCGCGGGCGGTGAACAGCCGCCACAGCCGCCAGAACCCGGCCCGCGCGCCGTACTCGTAGAGCGATTCCATGTTCATGTGGCGCTGCCCCGGCCAGGGCTGCGCGCCGACGATCTCGGACAGGAACGCCTCGGACGCGGGGTCGCCGTGCAGGATGCAGTTCTCGGCGCCCTCCTCGTAGTTCAGCACGATCTGCACCGCGATGCGGGCGCCGTCCGGCCAGTCGGCGGCCGGCGGGTTGCGGCCGTAGCCGACGAGGTCGCGGGGATAGGGGCGGGGATCGGTCAACGGGTCTGCTCGGGCGGTCTGAAGGCTCGGGGACGCAACGACGCAGCCGCCTCCGCCGTCAACCCCGCCGCGGCCCTCGGCCCCGCAAACCCGCCCTCGGCCATACGCAAGCCGGCCCGAATCCCGCTTGACCGCCGAGGCGAGCCGCGGAAGCTCGGCCCCGTGCCGCGAAGCCGGGCACGAAGCCAGGACGGACGATGCGCACGATCCCGATCGAACCGATGGACGAGGTTGCCTTGCGGCCCTTCGCCGACCTGCTCGCCGCGCCCGCGGCGGGGCCGCGGCAGGACCATGCGAGCCCGATCGAGAACCGGCGCGCGGGCGTCTCCGCCAACCTCGCCCTGATCCGCAGCGAGCCGTTCGCCGGCCTGATGCCGCTGACCCGCCTGGAGCGGCATCCGCAGTCGAGCCAGGCCTTCCTGCCGCTCGCGGTGGATTCCTACCTCGTCGTGGTGGCGCCCGACCGCGACGGGCGGCCCGACGAGGCCGCGATCCGCGCCTTCCGGGTGCCGGGGCAGGCCGGCATCAACTACCGCGCCGGCGCCTGGCACGCGCACCTGATGACGGTCTCGGCGCCCGGCACCTTCGCGATGCTCGTGCACGAGGACGGCACGCCGGAGGATTGCGTCTTCGCCGCGATCGCGCCGGTGACGCTCGGCGCCGGTTGACCGGCCCTGCGTCCGCGATGGGCGCGGCAGCCGCCGATTGCCTATCTCGTAGGCAGACGCGATTGACCGGATTATGCCTATTCGACGAGCAATTCAGGCGTCCGGCCCAGCGGGGCGGCTTGGCGCGGCCCTTGCCCGCTCGAGGTCCGATCGTTCGATGAGGATGCCCGATGACGACCCGCGATGCACCGCCGCCGGATCTCGACGCCTTCGCCGCCGCCGCGGCCCCGCTGCTCGAGCTGCGCCTCGATCCCGCCTGGGTCGCGCCGGTGATCGCCAACCTCCGGGTCCTGGCCGCCGCGGCGGACCTCGTCGGCGGCTTCCCGCTGCCCGACGAGGCCGAGGCGGCCCCGGTCTTCGAGGCCTGAGGCGATGGTGGAGCAGAGCACCGACTGGAGCCGCGCCGACGCCGCTTCGATCGCCGCCGGCGTCGCGGAGGGGCGCGTCCGGGCCCGCAGCGTGATCGAGGCGACGCTGGCGCGGATCGGCCGGGTCGACCCGGCGGTCAACGCCTTCACCGACGTGACGGCCGCGCACGCCCTGGCCGCCGCCGACGCCGTGGATGCGCGGCGGGCCGCCGGCGCGGCGTCGGGGCCGCTCGCTGGCGTGCCCTTCGCGGTGAAGAACCTGATCGACTGCGCCGGCCTGCCGACGCGGGCGGGATCGACGATCAACCGCGAGCGGGCGCCGGCCGCGCGCGACGGCGCCCTGGTGCGCCGGCTGGAGGCGGCCGGCGCGGTCCTCGTCGGCGCGCTCAACATGGGCGAGTACGCCTACGACTTCACCGGCGAGAACGTGCACGACGGCGACAGCCGCAACCCGCACGCGGCCGGCCACATGACCGGCGGCTCGTCGGGCGGCTCGGGCGCGGCGATCGCCGCCGGCCTGGTGCCGCTGACGCTCGGCTCCGACACCAACGGCTCGATCCGGGTGCCCTCGGCCTTCTGCGGCTGCTTCGGGCTCAAGCCCACCTACGGCCGCCTGACCCGGGCCGGCAGCTTCCCCTTCGTGAACAGCCTCGACCATCTCGGGCCGATGGCGCGCAGCGTGACCGACCTGGCCCTCGCCTACGACGCGATGCAGGGTCCCGACCCGGACGACGCTGCGGCGACCGCGCGGGCCGCGGAGCCCGTCCTGCCGGGGCTGGATTCCGGCCTCGGCGACCTCCGCATCGCCGTGGCCGGCGGCTACTTCGCCCGCGGCGGCGACCCGGAGGCGTTCGCCGCGGTCCAGGTGGCGGCGCGGGCGCTCGCCGCGACGCGGGTCGTCGAGATCCCGGAAGCCGCCCGCGCCCGGGCGGCGGCCTACCTGATCACCGCGGCCGAGGGCGCCGCGCTCCACCTCGACCGTCTCCGGACCCGGCCGGAGGACTTCGATCCGGCGGTGCGCGACCGCCTCATCGCCGGCGCGATGCTGCCGGCGCCCTTCGTCGAGCGGGCGCAGCGCTTCCGGCGCTGGTACCGCGGCGCGGTGGCCGACCTGTTCGCGGACGTCGACGTGATCCTGGCGCCGTCCACCCCCTGCCGGGCGCCGCCGCGCGGCCAGACGCACTTCACCCTCGACGGCGTCTCCCTGCCGGTGCGGGCCAATATCGGCGTGTTCACCCAGCCGATCTCGTTCATCGGCCTTCCGGTGGCGGCGGTGCCGGTCTGGCTCGAAGGCGGGCTGCCCCTCGGCGTGCAGGTCATCGCCGCGCCCTGGCGCGAGGACGTGGCGCTGCGCGTGGCGCGGGTGCTGGAACGGCTCGGCATCGTCCGCGCCCCGATCGCGGAGCTGACGTGATGGTGGTCGACGATTTCGCGGTGAAGGCCGAGGTCGAGGCGGCGTTCCGCGCCTACGAGACCGCGCTGACGGAGAACGACGTGCCGGTGCTCGAGGCCTTGTTCCGCGACGATCCCCGCACCATCCGCTACGGCGGGGGCGAGAACCTCTACGGCATGGACGCGATCCGCGCCTTCCGCCGGGCGCGCTCGCCCGTCGGCCTGGAACGGACCCTGTCCGAGACGGTGATCACCACCTACGGGCGAGATTTCGCCACCGCGATGACCCTGTTCTTCCGCGAGAGCGCGCCGGGTCGGATCGGGCGCCAGAGCCAGACCTGGGTGCGGTTTCCCGAAGGCTGGCGGGTGGTCGCCGCGCATGTGAGCCTGATCGACGGGTAGGCCCCCCCGCCGATCCGCGCCTCCGGTGCGATTGAATAAAGAATGACACCCCAGCGCCGGTCTGGCCGCGCGCTTGCATGGAGCCGGGCGTCCTCTCGGGCGCCCCGTCGCGGGGGCCCGCCTCACGGAGCAGACCCGCCCGACATGCCGTTTCGCTCGATGAAGACCTTCACCGCCCGTGCGGCGTTCGCCGGCGCCCTCGCGCTGTCGGCCCAGGCGCCCTCCGCCGCGATGGCGCAGGGCACGCTCCGGATCGGCATGACCGCCTCCGACATCCCGCTGACCACCGGCCAGGCCGACAACGGCGGCGAGGGCATGCGCTTCATGGGCTACACGGTCTACGACGGGCTCATCAACTGGGACCTGTCCTCGGCGACCAAGCCCTCCGACCTCGTGCCGGGGCTGGCCGAGAGCTGGGCGGTGGACGCCGCCGACAAGACCAAGTGGACGTTCAAGCTGCGCCCCGGCGTGACGTTCCACGACGGTTCCGACTTCACCGCCGACGCCGTGGTGTGGAACCTCGATAAGCTGCTGAAGAACGACAGCCCGCAATACGATCCGCGCCAGTCGGCTCAAGGCCGCACCCGCATCCCGGCGGTGGCGAGCTATCGCGTGGTCGACCCGCTGACCGTGGAGATCGTCACCAAGGCGCCGGACGCGACGCTGCCCTACCAGATCGCCTGGGTGATGATGTCCTCGCCCGCCCAGTGGGAGAAGCTCGGGCGGAGCTGGGACGCCTTCGCCAAGACCCCGTCCGGCACCGGCCCGTGGAAGCTGACCCTGTTCGCGCCGCGCGAGCGCGCCGAGATGGTCCCCTTCAAGGCGTACTGGGACAAGGCCCGCGTGCCCAAGCTCGACAAGCTCGTGCTGGTGCCGCTGCCCGAGGCCAACGCCCGCGTCGCGGCGCTCCGCTCCGGCCAGGTCGACTGGATCGAGGCGCCCGCGCCCGACGCCGTCGCCTCGCTGAAGGGCGCCGGCTTCACCATCGTCACCAACACCTATCCCCACAACTGGACCTGGCACCTGTCGCGGGTCGAGGGCTCGCCCTGGAACGACGTGCGCGTGCGCAAGGCCGCCAACCTCGCCATCGACCGCGAGGGCCTGAAGGAGCTGCTCGGCGGCCTCGCGGTGCCGGCCACCGGCTTCTTCCCGCCCGGCCACCAGTGGTTCGGCCACCCGACCTTCAAGGTGACCTACGATCCGGCCGCGGCCAAGAAGCTGCTCGCGGAAGCCGGCTACGGGCCGAACAAGCCCCTGAAGACCAAGATCGCGATCTCGGCCTCCGGCTCCGGCCAGATGCAGCCGCTGCCGATGAACGAGTTCGTGCAGCAGAACCTCGCCGAGGTCGGCATCCAGGTCGACTACGAGGTGGTCGAGTGGAACACGCTGATCAACATCTGGCGCGCCGGCGCCAAGGCCGACATCTCGCGCGGCGTGACGGGCATCAACTACTCGTACTTCATCCAGGACCCGTTCACCGGCTTCATCCGGCATCTCCAGAGCAACTTCGCGCCGCCGAACGGCACCAACTGGGGCTACTATTCCGACCCGGCGATGGACAAGCTGTTCGACCAGGTCCGCAACACCTTCGACAAGGCCGAGCAGACGGCGGTGCTGGAGAAGGTCCATGAGAAGTTCGTCGACGACGCGCTGTTCATCATGATCACGCACGACGTGAACCCGCGGGCGATGAGCCCGAAGGTGAAGGGCTTCGTCCAGGCGCAGAACTGGTTCCAGGACTTCTCGAACATCACCATCGCGACCGCGGGGCGCTGACGCGATCCCTCCCCCCGTCGCGGGGGAGGGGCCGGCCCACGCCCGCCCCCCGGTCATCGGAACAAGGACACCCGGATCCGATGCTGCTCTACATCCTCAAGCGCCTCGTCGCCGTGACGCCCGTGGCGTTCGGGGTCAGCCTGGTCTGCTTCCTGCTGGTCCACCTCGCGCCGGGCGATCCCCTGAGCGCGATCCTGCCGGCGGACGCGACGCAGGCGACCATCGACGAGATGCGCGCCGCCTACGGCTTCGACAAGCCGCTGCCGGTGCAGTACGCGATCTGGCTCTGGCACGTGCTGCACGGCGACCTCGGCGTCTCGATCGCCACCGGCCGGCCGGTGCTCGGCGAGGTCTCCCGCGCGGTGGTCAACAGCCTGATCCTCGCCTCGGTCGCGACGCTGATCGGCTTCACCTTCGGCACCCTGTTCGGGTTCGTCGCCGGCTATCACCGCAACTCGATCCTCGACCGGGTCGCCTCCGCGATCTCGGTCTTCGGCGTCTCGGTGCCGCATTACTGGCTCGGCATGGTGATGGTGATCGTGTTCTCGGCCAACCTCGGCTGGCTGCCGCCGACCGGCGCCGGGCCCGACGGCTCCGGCAACTGGCGGCCCGATCTCGAGCACCTGCGCTTCATCATCCTGCCCGCCGTCACGATGTCGGTGATCCCGATGGGCATCATCGCCCGCACCGTGCGGGCGCTGGTGGCCGACATCCTCGCCCAGGACTTCGTCGAGGCCTTGCGCGCCAAGGGCCTCGACGAGGTCGGCGTGTTCAAGCACGTGGTCCGCAACGCCGCGCCGACGGCGCTCGCGATCATGGGCCTGCAGCTCGGCTACCTGCTCGGCGGCTCGATCCTGATCGAGACGGTGTTCGCCTGGCCCGGCACCGGCTTCCTCCTGAACGCCGCGATCTTCCAGCGCGACCTGCCCCTGCTCCAGGGCTCGATCCTGGTGCTGGCGATGTTCTTCGTCGCCCTCAACCTCCTCGTGGACGTGATGCAGACCGCACTCGATCCGCGCATCGAGCGGGCCTGAGCCCGAGGAAAGCATGACGTCATGACCGCACCCGTCACCGCCGCCACCATGGCCCTCGACGGCGGCATCGCCCCCGCGGCGTCCGAGGTCGAGCCCGACGCCTTCGTCGCCTCTCGCGGCTACTGGGGCCATGTCGGCCACCGCCTCGTGCGCGACCCCGTGGCGATCGCCGCCGGATTGGTGATCCTTGCCATCGTCGTCGTCGCGATCCTGTCGCCGTGGATCACGCCGATGGACCCGTATCGCGGCTCGATGCTGCGCCGCCTGAAGCCGGTCGGCGACGCGACCTACTGGCTCGGCTCGGACGAGCTCGGCCGCGACATGCTGAGCCGCCTGATGGTCGGCGCCCGGCTGTCGCTGTTCATGGGCGTGACGCCGGTGCTGATCGCCTTCGTGATCGGGTCGTCGATCGGCATCGTCGCCGGCTACGTCGGCGGCTGGACCAACACGATCCTGATGCGCACCATCGACGTGTTCTTCGCCTTCCCCTCGGTGCTGCTCGCCATCGCGCTCTCGGGCGCGCTCGGCGCCGGCATCTTCAACGCCATCGTCTCGCTCACCTGCGTGTTCGTGCCCCAGATCGCGCGGATCTCCGAGAGCGTCACCACCGGCATCCGCGCGCGCGACTACATCGACGCGGCCCGCCTCTCGGGCGCCTCGGCGCTGACGATCATGCGGGTGCAGGTGCTGGGCAACGTGGTCGGGCCGATCTTCGTCTACTCCACCGGCCTGATCTCGGTCTCGATGATCCTGGCCTCGGGCCTGTCCTTCCTCGGCCTCGGCGTGCGGCCGCCGGAGCCCGAATGGGGCCTGATGCTCAACACGCTGCGCACCGCGATCTACGTCAACCCGACGGTGGCGGCGCTGCCGGGGCTGGCGATCTTCATCGTCTCGATCTCGTTCAACCTGTTCTCGGACGGCCTGCGCAGCGCCATGGAGATCCGCCAGTGATCCCCACGGCTCGGCACCGCCCCCCTCTCATCCGCCCGACGTCGGCGAGCGCGCCCGCGCGTCACCGCCCACGCGGCGGATCGCCGTCGCGGCATCAGCGCCCAGGGCAACACTCATGAGCGTCATCGTCCAGCCCGCCGACCTCGCGACCGCTTCGCTACGCGACCGCGGCGGCCCGGCCCAGCCGCTCCTGTCGGTCTCCGGCCTCGTCAAGCACTTCCCGGTGCGCAAGGGCGTCGGCGGCAAGAAGTCGGTCGTGCGCGCCGTCGACGGCGTCGACTTCTCGGCGCTCAAGGGCGAGACCCTCGGGATCGTCGGCGAATCCGGCTGCGGCAAGTCGACGACGGCCAAGCTCCTGATGGGCCTGATCGAGCGCGACCAGGGCGAGATGCTGTTCGACGGCGAGGCGGTGGGCAGCCGCGCGATGCCGTGGCGGACCTATCACCGCCAGGTGCAGATGGTGTTCCAGGACAGCTACGCCTCGCTCAACCCGCGGATGACGGTGGAGGCCTCGATCGCCTTCGGGCCGACGGTCAACGGGGTCGGCAGCCGCGAGGCGATCGAGCGTGCCCGCGGATTGCTGGCCCGCGTCGGCCTGGAGCCGAAGCGCTTCGCCGGCCGCTACCCGCACGAGCTGTCCGGCGGCCAGCGCCAGCGGGTCAACATCGCCCGCGCCCTCGCGCTGGAGCCGCGGCTGATCCTCCTGGACGAGGCGGTCTCGGCCCTCGACAAGTCGGTGGAGGCGCAGGTGCTCAACCTGCTCCTCGACCTCAAGGCGGAGTTCGGGCTGACCTACCTGTTCATCAGCCACGACCTCAACGTGGTGCGCTTCATTTGCGACCGGGTGATGGTGATGTATCTCGGCCGCGTCGCCGAGCTCGGCCCCTCGGACACGGTGCTGGCCGAGCCCGCCCACCCCTACACCCAGGCGCTGCTCGCCTCGATGCCGTCGCTCGATCCCGACAACCGCACCGAGGCCGCCCTGCTCACCGGCGATCCGCCGAACCCGATCGACCCGCCGGACGGCTGCCGCTTCCATCCGCGCTGCCGGCTCGCCGAGCCGGTCTGCTCCGGCGTGACGCCGCCGCTCGCCCCGATCGCGCCGCTGCATCAGGCCGCCTGCCTCGCGCGCCAGCCGGGCTCGGGCCATTCCCTTGCTCCTGCTGCCGAGCAGGTGGCGGCATGAGCGCGAAGTTGAGCGCGGACATGAACGCGTCGGCCCCCGCGGTCGAGCTCACCGACCTCAAGGTCGGCTTCGGCAAGGTCGAGGTGGTCGACGGGGTCGACCTGCGGCTCGAGCGCGGCCAGGCCATGGCGCTGATCGGCGAGTCGGGCTCGGGCAAGAGCGTGACGCTGCGCGCGATCCTGCGCCTCTTCCCGGAAGGGCGCAGCCGCACGCGGGGCGGAATCTCGGTGGCGGGCCGCGACGTGCTCGCGCTGTCGAAGCGCGAGCTGGCGGATTTCCGCGGGCACGTCGCCTCGATGATCTTCCAGGAGCCGCTGCTCGCCTTCGACCCGGTCTACACCGTCGGCCGCCAGATCACGGAAGCGATCCGCCGCCACGAAAAGATCGATGCGGCGGGAGCCCGGCAGCGGGCGCTCGCGCTGTTCGAGCGCGTCCGCATCCCGAGCCCGGAGCGGCGCCTCGACGCCTACCCGCACGAGATGTCCGGCGGGATGCGCCAGCGCGCGATGATCGCGCTGGCGCTCGCCTGCCGGCCGCAGGTGCTGCTTGCCGACGAGCCGACCACGGCGCTCGACGCCACGGTGCAGATCCAGATCCTGCTGCTGCTGCGCGAGCTGCAGCGCGATCTCGGCCTGTCGATCATCCTGGTGACGCACGACCTCGGCGCCGCCGTCGAGGTCGCCGACCGGATCTCGGTGATGTATGCCGGCCGCATCGTCGAGACCGGCACCGCGCACCAGGTCGTGCTCGATCCGCACCACCCCTACACGATCGGCCTGCTGCGCAGCCGCGCGGAGGGGGCGCTGGCCAAAGGCGCGCGGCTCCAGACGATCCCGGGGAGCCCGCCGGACCTCGCCAACCGCCCGGCCGGATGCCCGTTCGCCCCGCGCTGCTTCCTCGCGATCGACAAGTGCCGCGAGACGCCGCCCTCGCTCAGCGTCGGTGACGGGCACCTCGCCGCCTGCTGGCGCACGGAGGAGGCGTCGGCCGCCTACCGCGCCGGGCCGCAGCCGGTGCGGGCCGAGGCGGCGGCCTGAGGGGGAAACGCGGACGATCGGCCCGATCAGGCCTTCTTCCGGCCGGAGGGACCAGACTCGGCGTCCTGCGAAGGCGGAAACGGCTGACCGGCTGCGACGGCGCCCCCTCGGTCCGATCCCGTCCGCCGATAAATCCCCGCCTCACGCGCCGTATCGGCTTCCGCATGCGGACCTGCGCCTGGATCATCCACGATGCGGGCCAGCACGTCATGCATGCGGGTCTGCCAACCGGGACCGGTCGCCTTGTAGGCATCGAGCACACGGCGATCGATCCGAAGCGTGAGTTGCACCTTGGGCGACGCGGCCCGCGGGCGTCCGCCGCGGTTTCTCGGAAGCGCGGCGTAGATATCCGGAGGCAGCTCGCGAGCCGGTCTCAACGCGGCGAGTTCCACATCCGTCAGGTCGGGGTTGTCGGAGACCTCATCCCAATCCGCCTGGGAAAATGCCGGCGCGTCTGTCTTGCGATCCGAGACGATCATGGACGGCCCTTTCCTTCGGATTGGCGTAGCGCAAACTCACCAGGGCGATGGCTTCCGCCCCCAATGGCGAGACGATCACGACGACGACCAACCGGTCCCGCCATCGACCGATGATCTTGTAGCGGATGCGGCCGGTGCGGCTCGGCTGCGCGGGCAGGTAGACGGCATCCTCGCCATCGAAAGCGGTCTCGAACTCGGCGAAGTCGAGCCCATGCTTGAGCAGGTTCGCCTGCCGCTTCGCCTCGTCCCAGACCGCCGTCACGGGTTTATGTAACTCCGAAAACCATGAGGGACAATCCGGTCGGCTCGTTGGTGCCGCATCGGTCGGTTGTCGAACCCTCTAAAGCCGGCTCGGGATGCTAGCACAGGCGCGCGGTGCGGATGGCAAGGCGCGGGCCACGTCGCCTCATCCCCCGCCGGCGGCCCACAGGGTCGTCGCCAGGCGCGTCACCGCCGGCGCGATGGCGCGCTCGGGCACGGCGGCGTAGCCGAGCAGCAGGCCCGGCTCGGCCGTCATCGGGTCGGCGTGGTAGGCCGAGAGCGCCACGGCCGCGATGCCGGCCTGCGCCAGGGCGGCGACGGCCGCGGCGTCGCCGAGCCGGGGCGGCCAGTCCGGACCGGGGCGAGCAACCAGGTGCATCCCGCCCTCCAGCGGCGCGACCGCGAGCAGGCCCGCGGCGTGGTCGCGGGCGGCGTCGAGCAGGGCGGCCTGCCGCCCGGCATGGAGCTTCCGCGTGCGGCGCAGGTGGCGTCCGAGATGGCCCTCGTCGATGAAGCGGGCGAGCGCGCCCTGGCCGAGGCCGGAGGGCGCCGGCCCGGTCTCCGCGAGCGCCCGCTGGACCGGGCCGGCGAGCCCTTGCGGCAGCACGAGGTAGCTCAGCTGCAGCGCCGGCAGCAGCACCTTGGAGAAGCTGCCGGCGTAGATCACCCGTCCGGTCCGGTCGAGGGCGCGCAGCGGCGGCAGCGGCCGGCCAGCATAGCGGTACGTGCCGCCGTAATCGTCCTCGACGATCCAGGCGCTTGTGGCCTCGGCCCAGGCGAGCAGCGCCAGCCGGTTCTCGAGGCTCATGGCGTGGCCCAGCGGATAGTGATGCGCCGGGGTCACCACGGCGAGGCGCGCGCCCATGGCGGCGCCGGCCCGGTCGATCGCGAGGCCGCCCGGCCCGACCGGGACGGGGGCGGGGCGCAGGCCGGCCTCCGCCAGCGCCGACGCGATGCCGGGAAACCCCGGATCCTCGACCAGAGCCGTCTCGCCCGGATCGAGCAGCAGCTGGGCGAGTAGCCGCAGGCTCTGGCGGATGCCCGCCGTCACGATCACCTCGTCGGCCGTGCAGGCGACGCCGCGGGTGGCGGCGAGGTAGGCCGCGGTGGCGGCGCGCAGGCGCGGGTCGCCGAGGGGTTGGGGCGGCGGGGCGCCGTCGCGCCACTCGGTCTGGAGCAGGCGCCCGAAGGTCGCGAACGGGAAGGCGTCGGCGGCCGGCCGCCCGAGGGCGAAGGCATCCGGCGCAACAGGCGCGGAGAACCACGCCCGCGCCGACGACGCCATCAGGGCCGTCCCGCGCCGCGACAGCACGGGCGGTGCCGGGAAGGACCCTGCGGCCTCGGGCGGGCTCGCGACGGCGAGGGTGTCGTCGGGGAGGATGGCGGCCACGCGGGTGCCGGAGCCCCCGCGCGCCGTCAGGTAGCCCTCGGCGACCAGCTGCTCCAGCGCGGCCAGCACGGTGCCGCGGGCGCATCCGAGATCCTCGGCCAGCGCCCGCGAGCCGGGAAGGCGGGCGCCGCGGGCGATCCGGCGTTCCAGGATCGCCCGGCGAAGCGCGTCGCCGATGCGCGCCTGCAGCGGCAGCGCCCCGCCGGGCGCGAGATCGAGCACGAGGGGGAGGGCGCTCGCGTCCCCGGGAGGGCTCGCCCCCGCCGTTTCCCTCTCCGGGTCCTTGCGCACGAAGTGGTCCAGTCGCTTGCGTGAAACCGGATCTTTTGCCTGGACCGGAGATCGGTCAAGCACGGGCCTCCACCGGTCCGGAGCGCCGCGATGTACCAGCCACCGCATTTCCGAGAGGACGACCTCGGGGCGCAGCATGCCCTGATCCGCGCCCATCCCCTCGGGCTCCTGGTCACCGCCGGTCCGGGGGGCCTGATGGCGAACCCGATCCCGTTCCTGATCGACGGCGCGGCGTCCGAACGGGGGACGCTGCGCGCGCACCTGGCGCGGGCCAACCCGCAATGGCGCGAGCTGGCGCAGGTCGCGGAATGCCTCGTGGTGTTCCAGGGTCCCCAGGGCTACGTCACCCCGTCCTGGTACGCGACCAAGCGCGAGACCGGGAAGGTGGTGCCGACCTGGAACTACGCCACCGTCCACGCCTGGGGTCGGCCGCTTGTGGTCGACGACCCCGACTGGCTCCGCCGCCAGATCGCCGAACTCACCGACCAGCGCGAGGCGTCGCGGCCCGAGCCCTGGTCGGTGGACGACGCGCCCAGACCCTTCACCGACGCGCAGGTGAAGGGCATCGTCGGGATCGAGATCCCGGTCGCGCGCATCGCCGGCAAGTGGAAGCTCAGCCAGAACCGGCCGGAGGCCGACCGCGCCGGCGTGGTCGCGGGTTTTCGCGCGGCGGGCGGCCGGGAGGATATGGCGGCGGACATGTCAGCACACATGGCCGACCTGGTGCAGGAACGGAGCGGACGATGAGCGCGCGCGAGAACAGCTTCGGCCAGCCGATCGGGCCGGCCCTGCCCGACTGGCGCCCGCGCCCGCTGCCGCCGCGGGAGGCGATGCAGGGACGCACCTGCCGGGTCGAGCCGCTCGATGCGGAGCGCCATGGCGCCGACCTGTTCTCGGCCTTCTCCGCGGCGCCGGACCGGCGGGGCTGGACCTATCTCGGCAACACCCTGCCGGAGACGGAGGGGGCCTACCGGGCCGAGCTGGCGGCGATGGCGGCCGGCGCCGACCCGCTGTTCCACGCGGTCGTCGATGCCGGCGCCGGCCGGGCGGTCGGGATCGCGTCGTACCTGCGCATCGATCCGGCCAACGGCGTCATCGAGGTCGGGCACCTGCACTTCTCGGCCCTGCTGGCGCGGCGGCCCGCCGCGACCGAGGCCATGGCCCTGATGATGGCCCGCGCCTTCGACGAGCTCGGATACCGCCGCTACGAGTGGAAGTGCGACGCCCTCAACGCGCCCTCGCGCGCGGCGGCCCTGCGCTACGGCTTCACCTTCGAGGGCGTCTTCCGCAACGCCGTCGTGGTGAAGGGCCGCTCGCGCGACACCGCCTGGTTCTCGGTCACCGACGCCGAGTGGCCCCGGGTGAGGGCGGCGTTCGGGGCCTGGCTCGCCCCCGACAACTTTTTCGAAGACGGGCGGCAGCGGCGATCCCTCGCTGATCTGCGAGCGGGCTGATCCCGGCTCAGCCCCCCGCGCGGGCCGCCCTGACGAAGGCGGCGATGCGGTCGGGATCCTTCACGCCCGGGCCCGCCTCGACGCCCGAGGAGACGTCGACCGCGGTGGCGCCGGTGCGGGCGAGCGCCGCGGCGACGCTGACCGCGTCGAGGCCGCCCGACAGCATCCAGCCGGCGGGAAGGTCCGCCCCGGCGAGCAGATCCCAATCGAAGGCGCGGCCGTTGCCGCCGGGCAGCGCGGCTCCGGGCGGCGGCTTGGCGTCGAGGAGCAGGCGGTCGGCGACGGCGTAGGCCGCGATCCGATCGAGGTCGACGCGGGTCGCGACGCCGATGGCCTTCATCACCGGGCGGCCGGCGAGGCGGCGGATTTCGCCGACGCGCCCCGGGGTCTCGGAGCCGTGCAGCTGGATCAGGTCGGGATCGATCGCCTCCATCGCGGCGGCGAGCGCGGCATCGTCCGGATCGACCAGCAGCACGACGCGCTCGGCCCTGCCGCGGGCCTGCTCGGACAGGGCGCGGGCCGTGTCGAGGCCGACATGGCGCGGGCTCTTTTCGAACCGCACGAGGCCGATCCAGTCGGCCCCGGATTCCAGCGCGGCGGCCAGCGTCTCGGGCGTGCTCAGGCCGCAGATCTTGACGCGAATCGACATGGCCCGAGAACCGGAATCGCGCGTCAGCGCGGGGCCGGCAGCGCGGTCCGCCCCGGCAGCGTCAGGGCGGTGCCGGGCTCCGGCGGGGCGTAGGCCTTCAGCCGCTCGGTCTCGCCTTCGAGCCGGCGGATCTCGCGGCCGCGGTGGCGGACCTGGCGGCGCGCCTTGCCCTGCCCGAGCCAAGCGAAGATGCCGCCGACGACGATGCCGAGCGCCACGGCGCCGAACACGATCGCGTAGAGGGGCAGCGTCACGCTGAACACCGGATCGGGCGAGAACGGATCGAGCGAGAGGCGGACGGGATCGCGGTTGGCGACCGCGAGCAGGATCACCAGGACCGCGATGGGCAGCAGCACCAGACTCTTGAGGAAGCGGACCATCGATCTCTCCGAACCGTTCTTAACCGTGCTGCGGATGGCCCGAGGGGCCATCCGCGATCCGCCGCACCGGCGGCGACGCGGCCGCCCGGCATCCCGCGGCGCCCTACTCGGCCGCGGACTGACTCTCGCCGATCCCGGCCGCGTTGAGGCGCAGGCGCATCTCCTTGCCGGTCTTGAACACGGGGATGGCCTTTTCCGACACGGCAACGGCCGCACCCGTGCGCGGGTTGCGCCCGCGGCGCGCATCCCGGCGCTTCACCGAGAACGCGCCGAAGCCGCGCAGCTCGACCCGGTCGCCCCGTGCCAGCGCGTCGGCGATCGTGTCGAGGATCGCGTTGACCAGCGTCTCGACGTCCCGCTGGTAGAGGTGCGGGTTCTGCTCGGCGATCTTGAGGACGAGCTCCGACTTGATCATGGCGTCTGGTCTTCTCGAAGTTCCGGGGCGCGAATCCTGATGGATCGCACCGATCAGGGCGCGGCGGACGGGCTCGGGCGCCACAGCACGAGCATGCCGCCCCGGGTGACGGCCCCCGCCTCGGCCCCGGCCTCGGCCAACCGGGCGGACAGGCCGTCGAGCCCGAGGAGGTCGGCACCGAGGCCGAGCGCCGAGAACAGGCCGAAGCCCTGGCCGGAAGCCGGCTTCCAGTCGGTCACCGGCAGGTTCTTGGGCACCTTGCGCGCGCTCTCGAGCCAGGCGATCGCCTGCCGCTCGCTGCCGAGCTCGTCCACGAGCTTCAGCGGCACGCTCTGGCGGCCGCTGAACACCCGGCCGTCGGAGACCGTGGCGACCTGGGCGCCGTCCATCCCGCGCCGCTCGGCCACGAGGTTCTTGAACCAGGCGTAGGTGTCGCCGACCACCGCCGCGAGGGCGGCGCGCGCCTCCGGCGAGGTCGGGGTGAAGCCCGACGGCTCGGCCTTGAGCGGCGAGGACTTCACCGATTCGACTTTCACGCCGACCTTGTCGAGCAGCCCCGACACGTCCGGATACTGGAACAGCACGCCGATCGAGCCGACGAGCGAGGTCTCGCGCGCGACGATGTGGTCGGCGGCGATCGCGGTGATGTAGGCGCCCGAGGCTGCGGTGCCGTCGACGAAGGCGACGATCGGCTTCTTCTCGGCCAGCGCCCGCAGGTTGCGGAACAGCTCCTCGGAGCCGGTGGTGGTGCCGCCCGGCGAGTTGATCGAGACCACCACGCCCTCGACGGCGGCGGATTCGCCGACCCGCTTCATCAGCTTGGCGGTGGCCTCGCTGCCGGAGATGAAGCCCGAGATCGAGATGCGGGCGATCTGCGGCTTCACCGCACCGAACAGCCCGCCCTCCGTTCCGGCGCGGACCCGCAGGCCGACCGCGCCGACGGCGACGACGAGGCCGCCGATGCCGACGACGCGCCACAGGGACAGCTTGCGGCGCAGCCGCCGCCGGTCGATCAGGAGTTCGGCGTCGGCTGCCATGCGATGGTCTGCTCCCTCACGGTCCCGGCCGCGCGGGCCGGCCGGTTCTCAGCCCACCCGCAGACCGATGCCCGGGGCAGGGCGCACGAGGCTCACGTGCCGCGACGCGGTCCGCACCTTAGGCAGCGGTACAGACCAAGTCCTTGGCAGGCTTGAGCTCGTGGGCGCCGGGCGGTTGCCCGCGAGCGGTGTTCTAGCCCTGCCGGACACGGACCGGCAAGGGGCGCAGGGGGCCAAAACCGCATCGCCTTGCGGTTGCGCCGCGCCTGTCATGGGCCGCCGGATCGTCTTGCCCCGCCAAACGAAAGGCCCGCGCCGGACGGGTGTCCGGCGCGGGCCTTCGATCGACCGGGACCTGACGGCCGCCCGGATGGACCGGGCGGCCGGCCTGGACCGGACTACTTCTCCTCGACGTCGTCGCTGGTGCGGGCCTTCTTGAAGGCCGCACCGAGGATGTCGCCGAGCGAGGCACCCGAATCGGCGGAGCCGAACTGGGCCATCGCCTCCTTCTCCTCGGCGACTTCCAGCGCCTTGATCGACAGCTGGACGCGGCGCGCCTTGCGGTCGAACTGGATGACGCGGGCGTCGAACTTCTCGCCGGCGGCGAAGCGCTCGGGGCGCTGGTCGCCGCGGTCGCGGGCGAGCTCGGCGCGGCGGATGAAGGTCGACATGTCGGTGTCGACGATCTTCACCTCAATGCCCGAATCCTTCACCTCGACGACCTCGCAGGTGACGATCTGACCCTTCTTGACGTCGCCGGCCTCCGCGAAGGGGTCGCCGCCGATCTGCTTGATGCCGAGCGAGATGCGCTCCTTCTCGACGTCGACGTCGAGAACCTGCGCCTTGACCATGTCGCCCTTCTTGAACTCCTCGATCACCTGCTCGCCGGGACGGTTCCAGTCGAGGTCCGACAGGTGGACCATGCCGTCGACGTCGCCTTCCAGGCCGATGAACAGGCCGAACTCGGTCTTGTTCTTGACCTCGCCCTCGACCTCGGAGCCGACGGGATGCTTCTCGTTGAAGGCCTCCCACGGGTTCTGCAGGGTCTGCTTGAGGCCGAGCGAGATGCGGCGCTTGACCGGATCGACCTCGAGGATCTGCACTTCCACTTCCTGCGAGGTGGAGACGATCTTCCCGGGGTGGACGTTCTTCTTGGTCCAGCTCATCTCGGAGACGTGGATCAGGCCCTCGATCCCCGGCTCGAGCTCCACGAAGGCGCCGTAGTCGGTGATGTTGGTGACGCGGCCCTTGAGCTTGGCGTCGACCGGATAGCGCTGGGCGATGCCCTCCCACGGATCGGCGAGCAGCTGCTTGATGCCGAGCGAGATGCGGTGGGTCTCGTGGTTGATCTTGATGATCTTGACCTTGACCGTCTGGCCGATGGTCACGACCTCGGACGGATGGTTCACGCGGCGCCACGCCATGTCGGTGACGTGGAGCAGGCCGTCGATGCCGCCCAGATCCACGAACGCACCGTACTCGGTGATGTTCTTGACGACGCCGTCGATGACCTGACCCTCTTCGAGGTTGGCCACCAGCTCGGAGCGCTGCTCGGCGCGGCTCTCCTCGAGGACGGTGCGGCGCGAGACGACGATGTTGCCGCGGCGGCGATCCATCTTGAGGATCTGGAACGGCTGCGGGGTGCCGAGCAGCGGGGTCACGTCGCGCACCGGGCGGATGTCGACCTGGGAGCGCGGCAGGAACGCTACGGCGCCGTCGAGGTCGACGGTGTAGCCGCCCTTGACCTGGTTGAAGATCGTGCCGGAGACGCGCTCGTTGGCCTCGAAGGCCTTCTCGAGCTTGACCCACGACTCCTCGCGGCGCGCCTTGTCGCGCGAGATGACGGCCTCGCCGAGCGCGTTCTCGATGCGGTCGACGTAGACCTCGACCTCGTCGCCGACGGCGAGCTCGCCCTCGCGGCCGGGGCCGTTGAATTCCTTGAGGGCGACGCGACCCTCGGTCTTGGCGCCGATGTCGATGACCGCGACGTCCTTCTCGATCGCGACGACGCGACCCTTGACGACGGAGCCTTCGGTGATCTCGTGTTGGAGGAACGATTCCTCGAGCAGCGCCGCGAAGTCGTCGCGGTAGGCGTCGCGCTGCAGAGCGGTACCAGCAGTCATTCTGTCTCCTGAACGGGCTCCCTCGAGGGATGCCCTCACGTCGGCGGCTCGTGTTGCGAACGCCCCCGTTGCCGCTGCCGCTCCGGATGGGGGAGCGACCGATCCGAAAATGGGATCGGCTTGCCGACGCGTTCGTACGGTGTCCGAGGGCGGTCGTCCCGGGGCGGCGCGGCGCAACACGAGAACACGCGCGTGCGGTCGGCCCGGAAGGACGCCGGCTCTCTACAGCAACGGGCCCTGAAGTTCAACAGAAACGGATGTCGGCACGAAAATGGGCCCGCTTCCTTCGAAGCAGGCCCACGCCTTCGGTCCGGAGACTTGAGACCCCCGGGTACGATCTAGTCTTCGTCGTCGTCCGCCGGGCGGACGCCCTTGAGCTTGGCGAAGACCGAATCGGCGTTGATCCGCTCCTCGCGGCCGCCGTGGCGGTGCTCGTCGGCCTCGGGCGCCTCGTCGCGGGTGGAGACCTCGGTCGGCAGGAGCGAGGCTCCCGAATCGGCGGCGAGCGCGGCCGGCCGGTCCTTGGCGGCGCGCTGGACCTCGAAGTCGAGGTCGATCTGGGTGCACAGGCCGAGCGTCACCGGGTCCATCGGCTGCAGCGAGCCGGAATTCCAGTGCGAGCGCTCGCGGATCTGCTGGATCGTCGACTTGGTGGTGCCCACGAGCCGGATCACCTGCGCGTCCTTCAGCTCGGGGTGGTTGCGCAGCAGCCAGAGGATCGCGTTCGGGCGGTCCTGGCGGCGCGACAGCGGGGTGTAGCGCGGCCCCTTGGTGGTGCGCTTGACCTCGGGCAGCTTCACCTTCGAGACCGCGACCTTGAGCTTGTAGGCCGGCGACTTCTGCGCCTTCTCGATCTCGTCGCGGGTGAGCTGGCCCGCGGTGATCGGATCGAAGCCCTTGATCCCGGCGGCGACCTCGCCGTCGGCGATGCCCTTCACCTCCAGCGGGTGCAGCTTGCAGAAATCGGCGATCTGCTCGAAGGCGAGCGAGGTGTTCTCGACCAGCCAGACGGCGGTCGCCTTGGGCATCAGCGGACCCTGGGTCATGTTTCGCACGGGCTCCAAAACCGACGCGTGGACGGACGGGGCCGGGCATCGGTCCGCAGGCTCCGGACCGCTCGATCCGAAAGTCCCGTCTCACGCATTCAAAAGGGGAATGACCTTGTATACGCGGGGCCGCCGGAGGGCGCAATCGACTCGACGGCCTGCGACCGGGCGATCGTCGGGCGGCGCCGGGTCGAAGAACCGGCCCCGGCCCTCCGGTCCGTCCGTGTCGGGCGAAGGGTTTCGGGGCGTTCGACCGCGGCCGGGCAAGCAACGCGAGGGGACACTACCTTGAATTGTAGTAATTCGGCGTCGAGAATTTCGAGGTTCCACCGGAAGACTTGACTTCGCGTCGTTCTCATGACGTACCGCCCGCGATGCCCGTCCCCCTCCGCACCGTCCTGTTCCGCCTGCACTGGGCGCTCGGCCTCACCGCCGGTCTCGTCCTCGCCGTGGTCGGCGTCACCGGCGCGATGATGAGCTACGAGGAGGCCATCGTCGATCTCGCCAATGCCGACCGTGCGCGGATCGCGGTCCTGGACCGGCCGCATCTCGGCCCGGAGGCGCTGGTCGCGCGACTCGGCGCGCAGCGCCCGGGCCTGAGGGTGAGCACGCTGACGATCGCCGGCGACCCGGCGATCGTCCCCCGCGTGCGCTTCGCCGACGACACGTCCGGCGCGCGGCCGCCCTCGGTCTACCTCGATCCCTACGATGGCACGCTGCGCGGCGAGATCCGCGGCGAGGCGACCTTCGCGACGATCCGCGGCCTGCACCGGTGGCTGCTCCTGCCCGGGGAGGGCAGGGGCTGGGGTCGGACGATCACCGGGGCGGCGGCGGTGGCGCTGCTCGCGTTCCTCGCCACCGGCCTGTACCTGCGCTGGCCCAAGGTCCACGCCTGGCGGATCTGGCTGAGGCCGAGCCTGCGCCGGCCGGGGCGCCCGCGCTACTGGTCGCTCCACGCCGTCGCTGGCACCTGGCTGCTGCCGGTCTACGCCGTGATCGCGCTGACGGGGCTGTGGTGGTCCTACGAGCCGTACAGGTCGGCCGCGACCCGGCTCCTCACGGGCAAGGCGCCCGAGGCGCGCGCGGACCGCGCGGCCGGGCGCAAGGCGGGAGAGAGGCAAGGCGAGGCGCGCCCGGTCGGGAGCACCGAAAACCCGCTCGCCCTGGACAGGGCCTGGGCCGCGTTCCGGGCGGAGGAGGGCGCGTCGGCGGCGCTCGCGACCGTGACGCTGCCGGGGCGCGACGCGACGCGGATCCGCATCCGCTGGATCGCCGCGGCGTCCGACGCCCCGAAGGCGCGCAACGAATCGACCTTCGACGCCGCGACCGGCGCCCGCCTCTCGCGCGTGCGCTTCTCCGACGAGGCGCTCGGCCGGCAGATCGCCGAGTCCATGCTCGAGGTCCATCGCGGGCGCTTCTTCGGTGGGGTCTTCGCCCTGGTCTTCTGCCTCGCCGCGCTCATGATGCCGCTGCTCGCGATCACCGGCCTCGTGCTCTACGTCCTGCGCCGGCGTGCCGGGGCCGCGCGACGGTCGGCGCCGCGCGGCCCCGGTCTCGTCGCCGAACCGCGGCCTTGAGACGGGCCGGCGGAGGGAGTAGGTCTGAGGGCACCGGAGCCGTGCCCGGCATCGTGCCTTCGCGACCTTGCCTTCGGGGGCTGCCCTGGTTTCCGTGAGACCGCCGACCACGCTGCCGCCGTCCGAGCCGGACCCCGCGGGCCCCCGCCCCCGCGTGAGCGCGCGCGGACGGCTGCGGACGTACTTCCTCACCGGCATCATCGTCGCGGGGCCGCTGGCGATCACCGCCTACATCACGTGGTGGATCATCACGCTGATCGACGGGTTCGTGAAGCCGCTGGTGCCGGCGAGCTACCTGCCGGACCATTACCTGCCGTTCTCGATCCCGGGGCTGGGCATGCTCATCGCCTTCGTGGCGGTGACCCTGCTCGGCTTCCTCACGGCGAACCTCGTCGGGCGCAGCGTGATCGAGTTCGGCGAGGTGCTGCTGGCGCGCACGCCCGTGATCTCGGGGCTCTACAAGGGCCTGCGGCAGATCTTCGAGACGCTGTTCTCCGCCAACGGAACCTCGTTCCGCACGGTCGGCCTCGTCGAGTTCCCGGTGAAGGGAACCTGGTCGGTGGTGTTCCTGTCGGCGCCGGCCGCGCCCGACGTCCAGGCGGCGCTTCCCGGCGGCAAGGGAGAAGCAGGGGAGGACGGCCGCAACGACTATGTCGGCGTGTTCCTGCCCTGCGCGCCGAACCCGACCACGGGGTTCTTCTTCTACCTGCCGCGCACCGACATCATCGAGGTCGGGATGAGCGTGGACGATGCGGCCAAGCTGGTGATGTCGGCCGGCGTCATCCAGCCGGACGATCCGCAGGCCCGGCTTCAGGCCATGGCCGCGACCCTGCGGACGGCGCAGGGGCTCGCGCCCGAGACGTCGCGGGAGACGCCGCCGGCAGGCGCCGCCCCGCGTCGCGAAACGGTCTGACTCAGGAGGCGCTGGCGGTGACGACGGTCTTCGGCGTCGCCGCGACGCGGTTGCCGCTCATCCAGCCGGTCGAGGTCTCGGCGGCCAGCAGGAGCGCCAGGGCGAAGCAGAGGCCGTTGGCGGCGATCCAGAGGGGCCGCGCGGCCCGGCGAACCGCGATACCCACGTCGGAAGCCTGCTCGGAGGCGGCGTCGGAGATCGGCAGCAGCCAGGGCTCGTGAGCGAGGGACTGCCATCCCTCGGAAGACCCCGGCAGGCGTTGGAACGGTCCGGTCAGCATCGCTGTCCTCCATCTTTCCCGTGACGGCCTGAACGAATCAGCCTTTCGTTCAGGTTCAGTTAAGATTGAAACATGGCCACTGCAAGGCATGCTCGGCGACGTGGGCCTCTCAACCGCGTCCGGGCCGATCGCGTTCCCTCCCCGGATCGATGATTTGCTCGCGGCGCCGGGATGCGCGCCCCGCTCTGTATCGCCCGCCCCGATCGAAGCCATTGCGCCGGGCGCCCCGTCCCTTATCTCGCCGGGCACGATCTCACGCGAGGAAGAGGCGACGACGATGCCGAAGGCGATACGCGTTCAGGATTACGGCGGCCCCGAGGTGATGGCCTACGAGGACGTGCCGACGCCGCAGCCCGGCCCCGGCCAGATCCGCATCCGCGCCGGCGCGATCGGCGTCAACTTCATCGACATCTACTTCCGCTCCGGCGCCTACAAGGCGGCACAGCTGCCGTTCACCCCGGGCAAGGAGGTCGCCGGGACCGTGACGGCGGTCGGCGAGGGCGTGACCGGGTTCTCGGTCGGCGACCGGGTCGCCACCGGATCGGGGGAGGGCACCTACGCCGAGGAGCCGCTGATCGCGGCCTCGGCCGCCGTGCACGTGCCGGACGGGATCGACGATTCGACCGCCGCCGGCATGATGCTGAAGGGGCTCACCGCCGAGTACCTGCTGCACCGGACCTATGCGGTGAAGCCGGGCGACACGATCCTGTGGCACGCGGCCGCCGGCGGCGTCGGCCTGATCGCCTGCCAATGGGCCAAGCACCTCGGCGCCACCGTCATCGGCACCGCCGGCTCGGCCGACAAGGCGGAGCTCGCCCGCGCCCACGGCTGCGACCACGTCATCCTCTACCGCGAAGAGGACGTGGCGGCCCGCGTCCGCGAGATCACCGACGGCAAGGGCGTCCCGGTGGTCTACGACGGCGTCGGCCAGGACACGCTGATGGGTTCGCTCGATTCGCTGGCCCCGCTCGGCCTGCTCGCGAGCTTCGGCTCCGCCTCCGGCCCGATCAAGGCGCTCGACCTCGGCCTGCTCGCCGCCAAGGGCTCGCTCTACGTGACGCGCCCGACCCTGTTCACCTACGCGAGCCGCCCGGAGATCCTGGCCGAGATGGCGAAGAACCTGTTCTCGGTGGTGCAGAGCGGGGCGGTCAGGATCCCGGTCAACCGGACCTACAAGCTGTCGGAGGCCCAGCAGGTCCACCGCGACCTCGCCGGCCGCGAGACCACCGGCTCGACGGTGATGGTCCCGTGATCCCGGGATCGCCGGATCGGAGGATCCCGGGCGGACGCCGTTCCGCCGAAGCCGGGGGCTGCCCGTGACGGTCGGCGCGGCCGAGGCCCTGATCGTCGTCGACGTGCAGCACGACTTCCTGCCCGGCGGCGCGCTCGCGGTGCCCGACGGCGACGCCGTCGTCGCGCCGATCCGGGCGCTGGCCGCGCGGTTCCGGACCCTGGTGCTGACGCAGGACTGGCACCCGGCCGGGCACGTCTCGTTCGCGAGCGCGCATCCGGGCCGGGCGCCGTTCGAGACGGTGCGGCTGGCCTACGGCGAGCAGGTGCTGTGGCCTGACCACTGCGTGCAGGGCAGCGCCGGGGCGGCGCTCGCCCCCGGCCTCGACCTGCCCGGCGCCGCCCTCGTCCTGCGGAAGGGCCTGAGCCCCGGAGTCGACAGCTACTCGGCCTTCGTCGAGGCCGACGGGACGCCGACGGGGCTCGCCGGCTACCTGCGCGAGCGCGGCGTCCGGCGCGTGGTCCTGTGCGGGCTCGCCACCGATTACTGCGTCGCCTGGAGCGCCCTCGATGCGCGCGCGGCAGGCTTCGAGGCCGCCGTCGTCGCGGACGCGACACGGGCGATCGACCAGGGCGGATCGCTCGCCGCCGCCTGGGCACGGATGGAAGCCGCCGGAATCGGCAGGGCGACGAGCGCCGACGTCACGGGATCGTAGGCCCCGAAGGCGCTCGGAGCCTCGGACGGCGCGCGTCCCGAAACGGTCAGTTCGCGGTGCGGTCGCGCATGCGGTAGGTGCCGCCGGGGTCGCGCTCGAACATCTCCGGGATGCCGGCGTGGCGCAGGCTCTCGCCCGAGGTGTCGGGCACCAGGTTCTGCTCGGACACGTAGGCGACGTACTCGGTCTCGGCGTTCTCGGCGAGCAGGTGGTAGAACGGCTGGTCCTTGCGCGGACGCGCCTCCTCGGGGATCGCCAGCCACCAATCCTCGGTGTTGTCGAACACCGGGTCGACATCGAACACGATGCCGCGGAACGGGTAGATCCGGTGGCGCACCACCGCGCCGATCCCGAACTTGGCGATGCGCAGTCTCGATTCGGTCGGTCGCGGGTCGGTCATGGCCTGATCCATCATGACGGATCAGATAGGCGCGGATGGCGGGCTTGTCACCGGGTTCCGGGGGCGGTGCATCGGAACCGACCCGCGTCGCAGGTCGCCCGCGCCCGTGCGGCCGGCGTGATCGAGGCGAGCCTCACCCGCCGGCGGGGAGGGCGATCCCGAGCTCGGCGGCGACCCTGCGTGCGGTCGCCTCCCGCCGCGCGGTGATCTCGGCGACGCCGGTGCGCGCCCGCTCGAGGATCGCGGCCGGGGCGGTCCGCGGCGTGCCGCTGTCGAAGGGCGGCTCGGGGGCGTATTCCATGCCGAGCTGGATCGCCTGGGCGACCTCCGGGCCGCGCAGCTCGGCCGCGAGCCGCAGCGCGCCGTCGATGCCCGCGGTGACGCCGGCCGCGAACACCCACGACCCGTCGACCACGACGCGCCGGTCGACGGGCTGCGCGCCGAAATACGGCAGCAGCGCGAAGGCGCTCCAATGCGTCGTCGCCCGGCGCCCCCTCAGCAGCCCGGCACCGCCGAGGAGCAGGGCGCCGGTGCAGACCGAGAAGACGTGCCCGGCTCCCCCCGCCTGCCGCCGGATCCAGCCGAGCACGGCCTCGTCCCGCATCAGCGCCTCCTGGCCGAAGCCGCCGGGCACGTGCAGCACGTCGAGCTGCGGCGCATCGGCCAAGGCCGCGTCGGGGGTGAGCCGCAGGCCGCGGACGTCGCGCACGCTCTCGGCGGTCGGGGCGTAGATCCGGTAGGTCGCGTTCGGGATGCGGGACAGCACCTCGAACGGGCCGGTGAGGTCGATCTGGTCCAGCCCCTCGAACAGGAGCGAGCCGATCTGCAGGTGGGTCTCGGGGGGGATCATCGCGGGGTCTCCGTGGTGGACAGGGACACCCTAAGGCCTCAAGATCTGGCCGGGATGCCAGACGACCCTCGTTTCCAGCCAGATGCCGCTCGAACCCATACCGTTCGAACCCACGCCGGATCGCCCCGCATCGTCGAGGTGCTGGCCTTTCCGTCCGTGCAACTGCTCGACGTGGCCGGTCCGCTGCAGGTCTTCGCGACGGCCAACGAGCAGGCGCGGGGCTCGCGGCCCTACGCGCCGCGTGTGGTCGGCTGGGGCGACGGCGCGCTGACCTCGTCCGCGGGCCTGCGGCTGGCGGTCGACCCCCTGCCCGACCGCGACGCCCCGCTCGACACGCTGATCGTCGCCGGCGGCCCCGGCGTCGTCGCGGCCTCGGCCGACGCGGACCTCGTCGACTGGATGCGGGCGCGGGCGGCGCGGGCGCGGCGGGTCGCCTCGGTCTGCACCGGCGCCTTCCTGCTCGGGGCGGCAGGGCTCCTCGACGGGCGCCGGGCGGCCACCCACTGGGCCCATTGCGAGCGGCTCGCCGAGCTCTATCCGCTGGCGCGCGTCGAGCCGGACCCGATCTTCGTGCAGGACGGCCCGGTCTGGTCCTCGGCGGGGATCACCGCCGGCATCGACCTGGCGCTGGCGCTGGTGGAACAGGATCTCGGCCGTGCGCTGGCGCTCGGCGTCGCCCGCCATCTCGTGATGTTCCTCAAGCGCCCCGGCGGGCAGGCGCAGTTCAGCGCGGCGCTCGCGCTCCAGGCCGGCGACGACCGGTTCGACGCCCTCCATGCCTGGATCCGGGAGAACCTGGCCGGCGACCTCTCGCTTCCGGCGCTGGCGGCGGTGGCGGGCATGAGCGAGCGCAGCCTCGGCCGGCACTACCGCGCGGCGACCGGGCTGACGCCGGCTAAGGGGGTGGAGCGCCTGCGGGTGGAGGCGGCGCAACGGGCGCTGTCCGAGACCAGGCGCCCGGTGAAGCGCATCGCGCAGGCCTGCGGCTTCGGCTCGGAGGAAACCATGCGTCGCAGCTTCCTGCGGCTCGTCGCTGCGCTGCCGCAGGATTACCGAAGCCGGTTCGGGCCGTGACGGCTCATGCCGGACCTCATGGGCGAGAACCCGTGAGGTCCGGCGGAGAGCCGCCGCCCCGCGGTCGCGGGGGCCAAGCCTCGATGCGTCGGGCTCATCGAGGTCTGGTCATCAGCCGAGCTTGTACACCGCGGCCAGCTCCGGGTCCTTGGCCGCCACGAGCTTGGCCAGGTCGACGATGACCTTGGCCTGCTTCCAGGTGGCGTCATCCTGCATCTTGCCGTCGAGCATCACCGCGCCGGTGCCGTCGGGCATCGCCGCGACGATGCGGGCGGCGAAGGCCACCTCGTCCGGATCGGGGGCGAAGACGCGCTTGGCGATGGCGACCTGGTTCGGATGCAGCGTCCAGGCGCCGGCGCAGCCCATGAGGAAGGCGTTGCGGAACTGGACCTCGCAGGCCGGGCCGTCGGAGAAGTCGCCGAACGGGCCGTAGAAGGCCTTGATGCCGTTGGCCATGCAGGCGTCGACCATCTTCGCGATGGTGTAGTGCCAGAGGTCCTGCTGGGCGGAGGCGCGGGCGACGCCCTCGCCGGCCGGGTCGGCGATCACGCGGTATTCCGGGTGGCCGCCGCCGACGCGGGTGGTCTTCATGCCGCGGGACGCCGCCAGGTCGGCGGGGCCGAGGCTCATGCCGTGCATGCGGGGCGACGCGCAGGCGATGGCGTCGACGTTGGCGACGCCTTCGGCCGTCTCCAGGATCGCGTGGATCAGGATCGGCTTCGTCACGCCGTGGCGCGCCTCGAGCTGGGCGAGGAGCTGGTCGACGTAGTGGATGTCCCACGGGCCCTCGACCTTGGGGATCATCACCACGTCGAGCTTCGAGCCGACGGCGGCCACGAGCTCGAACAGGTCGTCGAGAAACCACGGCGAGTTCAGCGCATTGATGCGGCTCCACAGGCCGGTGCCGGTCGCCGCGAAGTCGGTCGCCTGCGCCATCTGGACGAAGCCCTTCCGGGCCGCCTCCTTCTGGTCCATCGGCACCGCGTCCTCGAGGTTGCCGAGCACGACGTCGACGGTCGGCGCGAGCTCCGGCACGCGGGCGCGGACCTTGTCGTTGTGCGGCGGCACGAAGTGGATCATCCGCTCCAGCCGCACCGGCAGCTCGCGGAAGGGCTCGGGCGCGCCGGCGGCGAGCGGCTGGAAGAAGCGGCGCGGCAGTTTCATGGAAGAACCTCGTTGCAGGTCGGCTTGCCGAGTCGGCGTGACGGACCGGTTCGTCCGGTTAGTGCAAGCACAGGCCCGGCGTAAAGCGATCCGCGTGGCAAGCGTCATGGTGCGCTGCCGCACGAATGGCGCGGCCGGCTCGGTGGTCGTGCCCGGTTGCGGGAACACCGCGGACGGCGCAGCGTTTTCGAAACGAGGCGGGTCAATCGGTATCGGGAAACGGGCTATGCCCTCTTCGAAGACGCGTCAGCTC
The DNA here is from genome assembly GCF_022829745.1 of Methylobacterium sp. E-016. NCBI lineage: Bacteria > Pseudomonadati > Pseudomonadota > Alphaproteobacteria > Hyphomicrobiales > Methylobacteriaceae > Methylobacterium > Methylobacterium sp. E-016. The sequence continues at coordinate 38,661 of NZ_JAKSYF010000108.1, read as the reverse complement.
GCGCTTTGCGCGACGATCCTCGCACTTGGAATCGGTGCACCTGACCTTTCCCGTGCCGGATCGGATACTGCCAAACGCACCGAGCGCACGGCGTTCACCGCCGGCGAGATCGCGACGGCGCGTCCTGCCGCCCTGAAGGGCGCGATCCGCATCGCCGGCGACGACGGGCAGGCCTTCCAGGCGCTGATCGACGGGGCGTCCGCGGCGGCCAACCCCTGGCTCGTGCTGTCCGGCGGCGGCGAGAACGGCGCCTTCGCCGCGGGCCTCCTCTCCGGCTGGAGCGCGAGCGGGCGCCGCCCGGCCTTCGGCGTGATCACCGGCGTCTCGACGGGCGCCCTGATCGCCCCCTTCGCCTTCATCGGTGCCGCCGGCGATGCCGCCCTGCGCGAGGCCTACACCACGGTCTCGGCGGCGGACGTGTTCGAGTTCGGCGGCTCCGCCGAGGCCCTGACCGACACCTGGCCGCTCAAGCGCCGGATCGAGAAGGCGGTGACGCCGCGCCTGCTCAAGGCGATCGCCGCCGAGCACGCCAAGGGCCGGCGCCTGCTGGTCGCCACCACCGAGCTCGACACCGAGCGCCCTGTGCTGTGGGACATGGGCGCGATCGCGACGATCGGCGACGACAAGGCGCTGAACCTGTTCCGGTCGATCGTGCTGGCCTCGTCCGCCGTGCCGGGCGTGTTCCCGCCCGTCTCGATCGACTCGACGACCGTCGACGGCAAGACGAACCAGGGCAAGACGATCCAGGAGATGCACGTCGACGGCGGCACCACGGCGCCGTTCTTCCTCGCGCCGAAGCCGGCGCTGATCGCGGCGCAGACGGGTGCCGGCGGGGTCAGGATCCCGGCCCGGACGGTCTACCTCGTCGTCAACAACAAGCTCGCGCCGTACTTCCAGATGGCGACGCACACCACGCTCTCGGTGCTCGGCCGGGCGATGTCGTCGGCGATCAAGGCGCAGACGCGCGACGCCCTGGCGCTGGCCGACGCCTTCGCCCGCCGCGAATCCATCGACCTGAAGGTCGCCGAGATCGACGACCGCTTCACCGACACCTCGCCGGCCCCGTTCGACCAGCGCTACATGAAGGCGCTGTTCGCCCACGCGGAGAAGCTCGGCCAGGAGGGCACGGCCTTCGGCGGACCGGAGGCGCTGGCCGAAGGCTCGTCGAACCTGCCGACCGGCTCGCTCGGCGCGCTGCATCCGAAGGCCCCGCAGCCGGCGACGCCGCGCCTGGACGCATCCCGACCGGACGCCTCGCAGGCCCTGGCGACGCGCTGAGCGGCGCTTACGCCGCCTTCTTCTTCCCCCCGCGCTCGGCGATCCCTGCCAGCGCCCGCACCACCTGCGTCGCGGTCTTGAGCCGGGCCGGGATCGAGTCGAGCTCGCGGATGAAGACCACGCTCATGTCGGGCCGGACCTTCGCGAACGAGGCCTGCTCGGCGACGTAGGCGACCAGCCCCTGCGGGTTCGCGAACGACTTGTCGCGGAAGTGGACCACGACGCCCTTCGGCCCGGCCTCGACCTTGGCGATGTTGGCGGCCAGGCACAGGATCTTGATCGTCACGATCTTGAGCAGCTGCTCCACCTCCGGCGGCAGCGGCCCGAAGCGGTCGATCAGCTCGGCGCCGAACGCCTCCATCTCGGCGTCGTTCTCCAGGGTCGAGAGCCGGCGGTAGAGGGCGAGCCGCACGCCGAGATCCTCGACATAGGTCTCGGGGATGGTGACCGGGGCGCCGAGCGCGATGGTCGGCGACCACGCCTCCTCCACCGGCTCCTCGTAGCCGGCCTTGAGCGCGGTGACCGCGTCCTCCAGCATCTGCTGGTAGAGCTCGTAGCCGACCTCCTTGATGTGGCCGGACTGCGCGTCGCCGAGCAGGTTGCCGGCGCCGCGGATGTCGAGGTCGTGGGAGGCCAGCTGGAAGCCGGCGCCGAGCGTGTCGAGCGTCTGCAGCACGGTGAGGCGCTGCTCGGCCTGGGCGCTCAGGGTGCGGTTGGCCGGCGTCGTGAACAGGGCGTAGGCGCGGGCCTTGGAGCGGCCGACGCGGCCGCGGAGCTGGTAGAGCTGGGCCAGGCCGAACATGTCGGCCCGGTGCACGATCAGCGTGTTGGCGGTGGGGATGTCGAGACCGGATTCGACGATCGTGGTCGAGAGCAGCACGTCGTACTTGCCCTCGTAGAACGCGGTCATCACGTCCTCGAGCTGGCCCGCCGCCATCTGCCCGTGGGCGACCGCCACCGTGGTCTCGGGCATCTCGGTGTCGAGGAAGCGCTTCACCTCGGCCAGATCCTCGATCCGCGGCACCACGTAGAACGACTGGCCGCCGCGGTAGCGCTCGCGCAGCAGCGCCTCGCGGATGGTCAGCGGATCGAACGGCGTCACGAAGGTGCGCACCGCCAGGCGGTCCACCGGGGGGGTCGCGATGATCGAGAGGTCGCGCACGCCCGTCATCGCCAGCTGCAGCGTCCGCGGGATCGGGGTGGCCGAGAGCGTCAGCACGTGCACGTCGGCCTGCAGCGCCTTGAGGCGCTCCTTGTGGCTGACGCCGAAATGCTGCTCCTCGTCGACGATGATCAGGCCGAGGTCCTTGAAGGCGATGGTCTTGGCCAGCACCGCATGGGTGCCGACCACGATGTCGACGGTGCCGTCGGCGAGCCCGGCGCGGGTCTGCTTCATCTCGGCCGCGCCGACGAAGCGCGACAGCTGCGCCACCTGGATCGGCAGGCCCTTGAAGCGCTCGGCGAAGGTGCGGAAGTGCTGGCGCGCGAGCAGGGTGGTCGGCACCACCACCGCCACCTGCCGCCCGGAGATCGCGGCGGCGAAGGCGGCGCGGAGCGCCACCTCGGTCTTGCCGAAGCCGACGTCGCCGCAGACGAGCCGGTCCATCGGGCGGCCCTCGTTGAGGTCCGAGAGCACCGCCTCGATCGCGTTGGCCTGGTCCTCGGTCTCCTCGAAGGCGAAGCGGGCGGCGAACTCGCCGTAAAGGCCCTCGGGCGGCACCAGCCGCGGCGCCTGCCGCACGAAGCGCTGGGCGGCGACCTTGATGAGCTCGCCGGCCATCTCGAGGATGCGCTTCTTCATCCGCGCCTTGCGGGCCTGCCAGCCGGCGCCGCCGAGGCGGTCCAGCGCCACCTCGGAATCCTCTGAGCCGTAGCGGGTCAGGAGCTCGATGTTCTCCACCGGCAGCAGCAGCAGGCCGGTGGCGTATTGCAGCTCCAGGCAATCGTGCGGGGCGCCGGCCGCCGTCACCGTCTTCAGGCCGACGAACCGACCGATGCCGTGGTCGGCGTGCACGACGAGGTCGCCGGGCTGAAGCGCCTGCACCTCCAGGATGACGTCCTGCGGGCGCTTGGACTTCCGCTTCTGGCGCACCAGCCGGTCGCCGAGGATGTCGCCTTCCGAGATCACGGCGAGCTGGCCGGCGGTGAAGCCCGATTCGAGGCCCCAGACCGCGACGGCGACGTCGGTGCCGCGCTTCAGCGCGTAGACGTCCGACAGGCGCGAGATCGCCATCGGCTTCCTGAGGCCGTGGTCGGCGAGCACGCCGCAGAGCCGGTCGCGCGAGCCCTCGGACCAGGATCCGAGGATCACGTGATGACCGGATCCCTGCAGATCCTTCACGTGCGCCACCGCCGCGTCGAAGACGCTCGCCGCCTCGCTCGCGCGCTCGGCGGCGAAGGTGCGGCCGGGCTCGGCGCCGCAATCGATGGCCGGGCCGCCGGCCCCGCCCTCGGGCACCGCGAACGGCATCAGGCGGGCGACGGAGCAGGCCGCGATCCGGTCGCGCAGCTCGTTCTGGGTCAGGTAGAGGGCGCGCGGCGGCAGCGGCTTGTAGGGCGCGACGCCCGATTGCGGGGTCTTGCGCGCGCCTTCGCGAGCCTGGAAGTAGTCCTGGATCAGGGCCAGCCGCTCGGCGGCCGCATCCTCGATCTGCGGCTCGAACACCATCGGCACCCCGGCGACGTAGTCGAACAGGGTGTCGAGGGATTCGTAGAACAGCGGCATCCAGTGCTCGAGGCCGGCATAGCGCCGGCCCTCGCTCACGGTCTCGTAGAGGCGGTCGTCGCGGGTCGCGGCCCCGAAATTGGCGACGTAGCCCTGGCGGAAGCGCCGGATGGTCTCGGTGGTGAGCTGGACCTCGCTCATCGGCACGAGATCGAGGGAGCGGAGCTGGCCGACGGTGCGCTGCGTCTCCGGATCGAAGGCGCGGATCGATTCCAGCGTGTCGCCGAAGAAGTCGAGGCGGATCGGGTTCGGGAGCCCCGGCGGCGACAGGTCGAGGATGCCGCCGCGCACGGCGTACTCGCCGGTGTCGCGCACCGTCCCGGTGCGCAGGAAGCCGTTGGCCTCGACCCAGGCCACGACCTTGTCCATCGAGACGACGTTGCCGATCGCGACGGAGAAGGTCTCGACGGCGATGCGCTTCATCGGCGGAACGCGCTGGATCAGGGCGTTGACCGTGGTGCAGACGATGCGGGGCGCGGCCTCCGAGGAGCGCGTGCGCGTCAGCCGCGAGAACGCGGTCATGCGCTGCGCCGCAGTGGCGCCGTTGGGCGAGACCCGGTCGTAGGGCTGGCAATCCCAGGCCGGCACGCTCATCGCCTCGATCTCGGGCGCGACGAACTTCAGGGCGTTGACGAAGGCCGCCGAGCGCCCGGAATCGCGGGCGACGTGGACCAGCACCGCCGGCCCCTCGAAGCCGGCGCTCAGGGCGCGCGCGAGGTCGGCCACCACCAGGGCGTCGAACCCGTCCGGGACGCCGGCCAGCGTCGGGCTCTCGCCGCGCGCGAATGCGTCGCGGATCCGCGCCAGCGGCCCGGACTTGGGAAGCGCGAAGCGCGCCGTCTGAACCTTCGGCGCGGGGACCGGGGGCGCGGGCGTCTTGGATGCGGACGTCTTGGATGCGGGCTTGGCCATCGGGTGTCTGTTCGTCGTCGAATCGGGCGGGCAGGCGATGCCCGGGGGCGGGACGTGGAGCCCGCGAGACGGGATGTATAGACCGGAAGGCAGGGTGTCAGGAGGCGGCGATCCGACGATGCGGCGCTCCGACCCGGGCCGCCATGGTCCGGCCGGACGAATGCAGGGGATGAGCTTTTCGAGGCAACCTACTCGAAATCAGCGATTTTCGATCGTTTTTTCCCGAGGCGGCCCCGTCGGCTCTTGCGCCGACAGGGCCAGCATGGAGCGGCTCGGGTCGGTGCTCCGCATGCCGGTGTCGCAGGGGCGGATCGCCGGAGGGACGCGCACCCGATTTTCGCGCCGAAACGCTTGATGCTCAACGCGAGCCGATAGGGACAACCCACACGTCGAAAAGAGTTTTTCCGTTCAGTGCGTGGCCCGCATCTGCTCGGGTGCGCCGAGTCGCGGCAGGACGCCCTCGCGCATCACGGCGCGGCGCAAGGGCCCGATCGCGCTCATCGCCAGCAGGCCGAAGCCGCGCAGCGCGTCGACGGGCACGAGGTCGGCGAGCAGGCTCCGGTTGAGCGTGTCGACCGCCGTGGATCGCAGCGCCGCGTCGAGCCGGCGGGCGCGGGCGAAGCCGGACAACGCCGCGCGGGAGCCCGGATCGCGGCGCTCGCGGGTGGCACCGAGCACCGCGTCCCGAAGGGCGGCGGCATCCCGCAATCCGAGGTTCAGGCCTTGCGCGCCGATCGGCGGGAAGACGTGGGCGGCCTCGCCGATCAGGGCGAGGCGGTGGGCGGTCGGGGTCGCCACGGAGAGGCCGCGCATCGGCACCAGGCCGCGGGGGCCGTCGATCCGCATCGTCCCGAGCATGCCCTGCGCCTGGCGCGTGACCGCCTCGGCCAGCGCCGCGTCGTCGAGCGCGGCGAGCCGGCGCGCGACGCCCTCGGCCGCGACCCAGACCAGGCTCGAGCGGTTCCCCGGCAGCGGCACCAGGGTGAAGGGGCCTCCGCGGGTGTGGAACTCGGTCGAGACGTCGCCGTGCGGGCGGTCGTGTGCGAGGATCGTGGTGATCGCGGATTGCGGGTAGGACCAGTCCCGCACCCGGATGCCGCTCGCGCTCCGCAACGGCGACCGCCCCCCGTCCGCGGCGACGACGAGCTGTGCCGAGACGCGCCCGCCATCGACGAGCCGAACCTCGGAAACCTCTTCGCCAGGAACGGCTTCCGCGGCATCACTCTCGAACAGCGTGAGGTTCGCGGTGGCGCGTGCCTGCCGGCGCAGGGACTCGACCAGGAGCCGGCTCTCGACGTTCCAGCCGAACGCTTCCAGCCCGATCTCGCCGCCCTGGAAGCGCGCGGGCGGGGGGCGGAACAGGCTGCCGGTGTCGTCGATGATCTGCAGCGTCGCCAGCGGGCCGGCCTGCGGGGCGATGCCGCCCCAGGCCTTCAGCGCCGCGAGGAAGCGCACGGACCCGTTGAGCAGGGCGACGGTGCGCCCGTCGGCCACGGGTGCATGGCGTCCGACCAGGGCCGTGGGCACACCGTCGCGGGCGAGCGCCAGGGCGGCGGCGAGGCCCGCGGCGCCGGCGCCGACCACCGCGACGGCAAACGTCCTGTCCTGTCGGGGAGGCTGGGGCACGGGCGGAGAATCCTTGGTACGACCCAAACGGATCTAGGGCGATCGCGCGCGCCTGTCGCCCATGCTGCGGCAACCCGCGCCGGCGAGAGCATGGTCCGTGATCCGTCAATCGCGGACACGGCTCGCTCTCGTCTCCAGGGCGCATCGTCGTCACGCCAGCGGGAATCCACCTCGCTCGACGATGCTCTAGCCGGCCCCGAGCAGCCGGATCGCGGCGTCGCGCTCGAACAGGTAGAGCAGCACCCGCAGCGCCTGGCCCCGCTCGGTCCGCAGGGTCGGATCGCGCTCGACGACCAGCCGCGCGTCGTCGCGGGCGACCTCCAGCAGGGCGCCGTCGCTCTCCAGGCGGGCGAGCCGGAAGGCCGCGAGGCCGGATTGGCGGGTGCCGAGCACCTCGCCCTCGCCGCGCAGCCGCAGATCGGCCTCGGCGATGCGAAACCCGTCCTCGCTCTCGCGCATCATCTCGAGGCGGGCCTTCGACACCTGGCCGAGCGGCCCGCGATAGAGCAGCAGGCAGGACGAGGCCTTCGCGCCGCGCCCGACCCGGCCGCGCAGCTGGTGGAGCTGGGCCAGCCCGAAGCGCTCGGCATGCTCGATCACCATGATCGTCGCCTCCGGCACGTCGACCCCGACCTCGACCACGGTGGTCGAGACCAGGACCCGGGTCTCGCCCGCAGCGAAGCGGGCCATCGCCGCATCCTTGTCGGCGCCGGGCATCTTGCCGTGGATCAGCCCGACCTCGGCCCCGAAATGCTGCTTCAGGTCCTCGAAGCGCTCCTCCGCCGCGGCGAGGTCGACGAACTCCGATTCGGCCACCAGCGGGCAGATCCAGTAGACGCGCTCGCCGCCCTGGAGCGCGCGGTGGAGGCCGGCCACGACCTCGTCGATGCGCTCGGTCGGGATGGTGATCGTCCGGATCGGCTGCCGTCCGGCCGGCTTCTCGTCGAGGACCGAGATGTCCATGTCGCCGAAGCAGGTCAGCGCCAGCGTCCGCGGGATCGGGGTCGCGGTCATGACGAGAATGTCGACCGCCGCGCCCTTGGCGCCGAGCGCGAGGCGCTGGTGGACGCCGAACCGGTGCTGCTCGTCGACCACCGCCAGCCCGAGATCGGCGAACACCACGCTGTCCTGGAACAGGGCGTGGGTGCCGACCAGGATGTCGATCTCGCCGGCGGCGAGGTCGGCCAGCGTCGCCCGGCGCTCGGCGGCGCGGTCCCGGCCGGTCATCAGGCGCAGGCGCAGGGCGCCGGCCAGCGGCTTCAGGCGCTCGAAGTGCTGGCGTGCCAGGATCTCGGTCGGGGCCATCAGCGCCGCCTGCCGGCCGGCCTCGCAGGCCGAGGCCATGGCGAGGAGCGCCACGGCGGTCTTGCCCGACCCGACATCGCCCTGGAGCAGGCGCAGCATCCGCTTGTCGGAGGCCAGATCGCCGCGGATCTCGGCGACGGCGCGCGTCTGCGCGCCGGTCAGCGCGAAGGGCAGCCCCGCCTCGATCCGGGCGGAGAGGCGGCCGTCGCCGGCGTTGACCCGTCCGGGCTTGCGGCGGCTGCGCGCCCGCATCAGCGCCAAAGCCAGCTGCGAGGCCAGAAGCTCGTCGTAGGCCAGCCGTTTTCGCGACGGCGTCGCGGGCGGCGGGACCGCGACGCCGTTGGGGCCCAGCGTCGGGGGCTTGGGCGCCTCCTCGGGCCGGTGCTCGGCGCGCAGCGCGTCGGCGAAGGGCGGCAGCCGGTTCTGCCGCAGCCAGGCCGGGTCCTGCCACTCCGGCAGCACCGGCAGCCGCTCCAGCGCGGCCACCGCGAGCTTGCCGATCGCCCGCGAGGTCAGGCCTTCCGTGGCGCCGTAGACCGGCTCGACGGAGGGCAGGGCGGCCAGGCCTTCCGCGTCGACGATGCGGGAGGGATGCACCATCTGGCGGCTGCCGTCCCAGAGGTCGATGCGGCCGGTGACGTAGCGGTGGCTGCCCAGCGGCAGCATCTTCTCGACCCGCGCCGCCGGCATCCCGAAGAACACCAGGGTGATGTCGCCGGTCTCGTCCTCGACCAGCACCCGGTGCGGGCGCCTGCCCGGCCCGGTCCCGGCCGGCCGGTGATGCGAGACGGTGACGCCGACGGTGACCGGCTCGCCCACAGGGGCCTCGCCGACCGAGCCGACGAGCTTCTGCGCGATGCCGCCCTGCGGCAGGTGGAACAGCAGGTCGACGATGCGGGCCGGCCGCTCGGGCGTGCCGAGCAGCCGCTCGATCATGGGCGCCATCTTCGCGCCGACGCCCGGCAGCCCGCGCGCGGGCGCGAACAGCGGATCGAGGATGCTGGGGCGCAGGAGCGCAGGGGCCGTCTCGTCGCGCATCGCCAATCCGCTCGTTCGGCCCATCCTGCCCGGCGGCCCCTAATAGCCCGTGCATCCCGCCCCGTCGCGCGCGGCCGCTCGACGCTGGCGCGCCGCGTCGCCCTCCCGTGATCGGCGGATCGGAGGATCCTGTGCCCGGCGCCCGGATGCGGCCGGCTGGCAGGTCGGCCGCGATGGCTTAGATACGGACGGTGGCGGCGCTCGGCGCGGCCGGCGGCGGGAGCCAAGGCGATGATCGAGTTTTTCGACCGGGAGGGACGTCCATCCGCCTTCTGCGACGACGGCCGGGCGGTCTACCACTGGGATGGGCGGCCCGCGGCGATCATCGACGACGACAAGGTCTTCGCCTATTCGGGCCGCTTCGTCGGCTGGTTCTCCGACGGATGGATCAGCGACGCGCGCGGGAACCGGCTGCTGTTCGAGTTCGATGCGGTCGGCGGCCCGGCCAAGCCGGACCGCGGCACCCGGGTCGCCAAGGGCCAGCGCGGGCACAAGCCGCCGGTCGGCCCGCGCGATCCCGTCCCGGCCCCGCCCGGGCCGTCCGCGGCGTGGTCCGAGACCGCCTTCGCGGGACTGGTCTGAGCCTTTCGTCCCGTGATCCTCGGATCACGGGTTGTCTCCAGCGATCCGAAGGCCCTCACGATGTCCGGCACCACCCGCACCAGCGCGGATCTCGATCCCCGCCGCCGCCGCACGCTGTTCCGCGCCTGGCACCGGGGCATCCGCGAGATGGACCTGATCATGGGGCGCTTCGCCGACGCCGAGATCGGCAGCATGAGCGATGCGGATCTCGACCTGTTCGAGGGCCTGATCGAGGTGCCGGACCGCGACCTGTTCCGCTGGCTCGTCGGGGAGGAACAGGTGCCGGGAAACTACGACACGGCGCTGTTCCGCCGTCTCAAGGCGTTCCACAAGCACGACGCGCCGATCCATTCGTAGCGGATCGGCGCCCGGGCCGGGCGATGCCTAGAGGTCGGGTTCGTTGACGACGTAGGGGCCGATGCGGCTCATCAGGTCGATCGGCGCGCCCGCGCGGCGCCCCTTCGCGCCGTCGATCACCAGGACCGGGATGCCCTGGTCGCGGACCTGCGCACGAAGCCGGGCTGCGAGGCGAGCATAGCTCGAATCGCGGCGCGACGAGGTTTGGAGCAGGATGGCGGCAGGCCGGGCGATCACCGCCAGCACGTCCGCCGCCGCCTCGAGGGAGACGGTGACGCTGGCATAGCCGAGCTCGGCCAATTCTCCGGCCAGGGAGTGATCGATGGCACGGACACCATCGTCGACGACGAGCACTTGTTGCAGCGCACCCATAAGATCGAGAGCTACCCCATCGCAGGCCACTTGGGAAGAGAGCTGAGCTTTAAACCCTCCGCCAACGGTTTGGTTCGCCGGCGCCCTTTGCAGATGCGAAAATAAACCCTTCGATGAGCGTCCGATGAACCGCGCGGCCGGCGCCATCGATCGTACCGGGCACAGGCGCGGGCACGATCGGCCAAGGCCCTGGCGACGCTGAGCTTTCGGAACGGTTTCGTTTCACGGGCGAGGATGCGCGGTCGAGGGATGCGCCGGGCGGGCACGCGGCACCGCCGCGCCGGATGGTGCGGCGCGGGGCGGCCCGAGCGGCCGCTCAGGCCTCGGTCACGGCGATCCCGGTTCCGGCAAAGCGATCGACGCGGAAGCGCGAGGCGCGAAACTCATCGGCTTCGGACGCGCCGGCCTCGCCGCGTTGCACCAGGGCCGTCGCGCAGGCCTGGCCGCGGAAGGCGAGGCGGCCGTCGGGCTCGCGGCGCAGGTCGAACAGGGCGGGGGGCAGGGAAGGGGGCAGGGCGCGGTGGCCGGGCTCGGTGAGCGCCCCGGCGAGGCCCGGCCCCTTGCGCCTGACCGAGAGGATCGCATCCTCGTCGAAGGCCAGCACATCGAGCACCGGCCGTGCCGGGTCCGGTCCGGGCGGAGGCACGGGCCCGGGCGCACGGCGTGCGAGGACGACCGAGCGCAGCGTCGTCGCGGGCAGGGCGTCGAGCGCACCCTCCAGGAAGGCCGGGGCGACGAGATGGGTCGGGCGCGGATGCGCCAGACTCTCGATCAGCGCGCCTCCGTCGAAGACCGGCATCGTCTCGAGGTCGGCGCCGGCGGCGAGCGCCGCGCCGAGGCCGGTGACGATCCCGCGCAGATCCGAGGGCGGCAGCAGGGTGAGGATGCGGTCGCCGGGCTCGATCCGGGCCGAGACCAGGTGCGCGGCGACCGCCGCGAGCAGGGCGTCGCCCGTCCGGTGGACCGGCCGCGCCGGATCGCCCGCCACGAAGCTGACGAGGCCGCCGCCGGTCTCAGGCAACGCAACGGCGCCCCCGGACCGGTCGAGGGCGAGCGCGTCGAGGTTGATCACGCCGTCGGGCACGGCCGGGCCGAAGGCGGCGAGATAGCGCAGGCCGAAATAGCCGGCCGCGATCCGGCACATCGCCTCCGCCGGGCGGCCGGCGCCGACATGGGTCTGGGTCAGCACCGCGGAGAGGCCGGCCGCCTGGATGCCGGCCGCCGCCTGCGCCTCGGTCCAGGACGCGGGCAGCGGGCAGGGGACGTGCCCCGCCGCCTCGACGGCGAGGTGGGCGACCAATCCCTCGGTGCTTCCGGGAAACCACAGGCCGATCCGGCTTCCCGGCGGCAGCCGCCACGTCCGCAGGGCCCGGCCGAGCCGCCCGACGATCTCGGCCGCCGTCCCGTAGGTCCAGGTCATCGGCGGCCTGTCGCTCCAGCCGCGCTTGGGCGCGGCGTCGGAGAAGGCGAGACGGGCGGGGTCGAGGCGGGCGGTTCCGGCGAGCAGCGCGCACAGCCCCACCCGCGGAAGGACGACCTCGGCGGCGGCCGGCGACCGCACCGGCTCGCGGGCCGCCGTCCGGGGCAGGGGGCGTCGATCGGCGGCCGGTCCCCATCCGGCGGTCGACGGCTCGAGGGAGGGCTGCGCCGCGCTCACGGGGTACTCGAACTCCATCCGAAGGGCGTCGCCCGACATCCCGCACGGGGACGACTGGCCATCGATGCAGGTTTAGGGTTAACCCCCGCCTAAGGCCGACCCGCGGATGTCCCGCATGCGCGGGGCCGGGTGTCGCGGTGGGTGTCATGCCTTCGCCGCATTCGGCGGGGAATGCAGGCCGCCCGATCGCCCGGGACCAGCGCGGCGCCCTGTCGGACCGGCCGCCCGCGTCCCGCACCGCATCACGTTTTCCCGTCACGACGACGTCCTCTTCATCGACGAACTTCAAAGGGTCTGAGCCGATGTCCTTCGCCAAAAGCCCGGCGCTCCTGATGCGCGCCGCCGCGTTCCTTGCGCTCGCCGGCCTTGCCGGACCCGCCCTCGCCCAGCCGAAGAAGGCGACGCCGGCCCCCGCGGCCCCGGCGCCGGCGGCCCCCGCCCCGGCCCAGAGCACGCCGGCGGCCAACACCGCGGCGCAGACCGGCCCGCAGACCGTGACCGTGAAGTCCGAGCCGAGCCAGGCCGACTGGACCAAGGTCTGCGGCAAGGACGGCGGGTCGGGCACCGACATCTGCTACACCACCCGCGACTTCGTCTCCGACCAGGGCCAGCCGGTCCTCGCGGTCGCCGTGTACGAGATGAAGAACCCGGCCACGAAGCAGGAGGTGCGCGTGGTGCGCTACCTGCTGCCGCTCGGCCTGCTGCTGCAGCCCGGCATCCGCTTCACCGTCGACGGCCAGCAGGGCACCGCCGGCAAGTTCGCGGTCTGCTTCCCCAACGGCTGCTTCGCCGAGGCCGGCGGCGTCGATGCCGGCGTCGTCGCCGCGATGAAGAAGGGCACCACGCTCAACGTCTCGGTGCAGAACCAGACCCAGCGCGAGGTGACCTTCGCCGTGCCGCTCGCCGGCTTCGGCAAGGCCTTCGACGGCCCGGCCATGGACCCGAAGGTGCTCGAGGAGCAGCAGAAGAAGCTCCAGGCCGAGCTCGAGAAGCGCAGCGAGGACATGCGCAAGAAGCTGGAGCAGCCGGGCGCGGCCGGCGCCGGCGCCGCGGCGGCCCCCAAGCCCTGATTCGCGACCGCCGATCCCGCCGTCGGGATCGGCCCCTGCAAATTGACTTTTGCAAGAAGCCCGGCGCCCCGAAGCGCCGGGCTTTTCCGCTTTGGGGTGCCGGCATGATGCGATCGGCACAAGATCCCGTGATCACGGGATCGCAGCATGACCGGATCACGGGATCACGGGATCATCGCCCCGGGGCGCGCCGGCCCGCAGCCCGCGACGCCGCGCGGCGGAACGGCCAGTCGATCGCGCCGCCGGCAAACAATCCGGCCCAGATCAGCACCGGTTGGAAGGCCAGCCGGGGGCCGTGGTACCACCAGGAATCCGGCAGCGGCGGCACCACGATCCCCTCGACCGCCTGCTTGATGTTGGCCGGCCAGACGCAGAGCGCGTAGAGCGCGAGCCCGATCCCGGCCGCCCGGCGCAGGGCCGGGCGCGTCAGCGCCAGCGCGCCCGCGACCTCGCAGAGCCCGGTGCCGAGGATCACGAGGCGCGGCTCCGGCACCCAGGCCGGCATGATCGGCATCAAGGTGTCGGGCGCGGCGAGGTGTACCGCGCCGACGAGGCCGTAGAGGCCGACCAGCCCGCGCCGCAGCCAGATCCGCCCGGGCGTCTCCGTCGATCGCCCGCCCGTCATGCGACGACGCTGGCGGGAACGCCGCATTCCGCTGCGACGCGGTCGCGCAGGGCCGCGATCAGCCGCATCAGCACCGGGTGGTCGGTCGCGTAGGCGGTGTCGCCGATCGTCGCGACCGGTGCGACGAGCCGCAGCGAATTGGTGACGAGCACCGCGTCGGCGCGGCGCAGCTCGGCCCTCGTCGCGGACCGTTCCTCGCAGGCGAGCCCGCAGGCCGGCGCGAGCTCGGCGATCACGACGGCGCGCACGATGCCGGCCAGCACCCCGTCGCCGAGCGGCGGCGTGACCAGGCGGTCGCCGAACAGCGCGAAGACGTTGCCGGTGCCGGCGCAGGCGAGGTGCCGCCGGGTGTTGCAGAACAGGGCCTCGTCGAAGCCGGCCGCCCGCGCATCCCGCGCCGCGAGGATCGCGTCGCCGTAGCCGAGGGTCTTGAGCCGCGCCAGCGGCGAGGTCTCGTTCCGGGCGATGGCGGTGGGCCACAGCCGCAGGGGCGCGAACGCGATCCGGCGGTCGCTGACGGCCGCGGTCGCAAACAGCGTCGGGCGCGGATCGGGCGGCGGGGCGAGGCCGCGCGGGCCGATGCCGCGGGTGACGGTGGTGCGGATCGCCAGGCGATCGCCCGTGGCGGCGAGCGCATGCATCGCCGTGCGGGCGGCATCGGCGGGCACGGAGAAGCCCAGCGCTTCGGCCGAGGCGACGAGGCGGGCGACGTGCGCGTCCGCGAAGGCGACCCGGCCGGCCAGCGCCAGGGCCGTGTCGAAGACGCCGTCGGCCAGGGTCAGGCCGCGATCGGTCAGGTCGAAGGGCAGGGTGGTGCCGTCGATCAGGCGGCCGTCATGCCACAGCATCGCCGCCCTCCCCGGATGCGGGCCGCTCCCGCCAGTCGCGGGCCAGGCCGAGGAAGTTCGAGAAGATCGCGTGGCCGTTCTCGGTGAGCACCGATTCCGGGTGGAACTGGATGCCGTAGGTCGGATGGCGGCGATGCGACAGCGCCATCACCTCGCCCTCGGCCGAGCGCGCGTCGACGGTGAGGTGGGCCGCCATCGCCGGCTGCGGCGCCACCACGAGGGAGTGGTAGCGCCCGACCTGCATCGCCGGCGGCAGCCCGGCAAACAGCCGCTCCCCGCCATGCGCCACCGGCGTCGCCTGCCCGTGCAGGGGCTTCCGCGCCCGCTCGACGGTGCCGCCGAAGGCCGCGCCGATCGCCTGGTGCCCGAGGCAGACCCCGAGGATCGGCATCCGACCCGAGAGCTCGCGGATCGCCGGCAGCGAGATCCCGGCCTCGGCCGGCGTGCACGGCCCCGGCGAGATCACCAGGGCGTCGGGGGCGAGCGCGCGGATGCCGGCCACGTCGAGGGCGTCGTTGCGCACCACGCGCACCGTCTCGCCCAGCTCCTCGAAGTAGCGGACGACGTTGAAGACGAACGAGTCGTAGTTGTCGACGACGAGGATCATGGGGTTTCCCGGTGGCCCCCGGCCGTCGCCGGCCGCAGGCATCGGCCGCGCCGGCGGCGACGCGCGGTCGCGCGCGCCGACCTCCGCTCGGATCTCCCCGTGCGGCCCTCGGTCGTCGCGCCGGCCCGGGCTCGCGCAGGCGCGCTCATGTTTCGAACGCCTCTGCCTCGAACGCCTGGAACACGCGGGCGGCCTTGGTCAGGGTCTCGTCGTACTCCGCCGCCGGCTCGGAGAGCAGGGTGACGCCGCCGCCGGCCTGGAGCACCGCGGTCGTCGCGTCCATGAACACGGTGCGGATCGCGATCGCGGTGTCGAGCGACCCGTCGAACCCGATCCGGCCGATGGCCCCGCAATAGAGCTCGCGCGCGTCGCCCTCGATCTCGGTGATGATGTCCATGGCCCTGAGCTTCGGCGCGCCGGTGATCGAGCCGCCGGGAAAGGTCCTCTCCAGCAGGTCGAAGCCGTCGAGACCGTCCCGCAACGTGCCCGTGACGACCGAGACGAGATGGTGGATGCCGGCATAGGATTCCAGCCCGCACAGCACCGGCACCTGCACGCTGCCCGGCGCGCAGACCCGGGACAGGTCGTTGCGCAGCAGGTCGACGATCATGGTGTTCTCGGCGCGCTCCTTCGGGTCCGCGAGCAGCCGCGCGGCGCGGGCCGCGTCCTCGACCGGGTCGGGGCTGCGCGCGAGCGTGCCCTTGATCGGCCGGGTCTCGACCTGGCCGCCCTCGAGCTTCAGGAAGCGCTCGGGCGAGCTCGACGCGACGGTCAGCCCGTCGAACTCGAGATAGGCGCCGAAGGTCGCCGGGTTGGTCTCGCGCAAGCGGCGGTAGAACGCGAACCGGTCGAAGCCCGCGGGCAGGGCGGCGGTGAAGCGCTGGGCGATGTTGGCCTGGTAGATGTCGCCGGCCCGGATGTAGTCCCGCACCCGGTCGACCGCCGCCTCGTAGCGGGCGCGCGTGAAGTTCGAGTGCCAGGTCGGCGGGGCAGCGCGCGGGGGCAGGGCGGCCGGTTCCGGCGTCGCCCCGCTCAGGCGATCGGCGAAGGCGGCGAGCCGCGCCTGCGCGCGGGCCTCGCGCCGCGACGGCTCGGTCTCCGGGAAGCCGGTGGCGGCGAGGCGGCAGGTGCCGGCGCCGTGGTCGATGGTGAGCGCGACGTCGTGGAGGTCGAAGGCGGCGTCGTCCGTCAGCCCGGCCCGGCGCGCGGGCGGGACCACCCGCTCCAGCGCCTGCCCGAGATCGTAGGCGCAGTAGCCGATCGCGCCGCCGGAGAACGCGGCCCCCTCCTCCGGGCCGAGCCGGTAGGGCGCGAGGCAGGCGCGGAGCGCCGCCATCGGCCCGCCGGGGACGGGCCGCCCGTCCAGCGTGGCGCGGCCGTCGCGAAACCGGAAGCGGGCGAAGGGGTCGGCCGCCAGGATCGAGACCCGGCCGAGGGTGTCGTGCCGCATCGCGCTGTCGAGGAAGGCGAGGCCGGGCCAGCGGCGCAGCCGCATCGCCGCCGCGACGGGGTCGACGAACGGGATCTCCCGGGTCCAGATCTGTTGCGCCGCCATGTCCTGCGCTGTCGCGTCCGGTTCGAGGGCGACGGGTGCCGGCCCGTCGGTGGGTCCGAAGGCCTCGCACAGGCGGTAGCCCCTGGGAAGCCGCAGCCGATGCCGCAGGGTTTTGCGACCGATGCGCCCGACGCAATCCCACTCGGCGCTCGGCCGCGCGCCGGCGGGGCTCGCGCGGGCGCCGCGATCCCGCTATAGCGATGCCCCATCACGAAAATTCGGGCCCGAAGATCGGGATGTCCCCCATCCTCGGATTCTCGAGGCGTCCGACCTGGCGGCGTCCACGCCGCACGAAGGCAGCATGACCGCATCCGCTCTTCCGTCCGATCCGACGCCCGCAAGGGTCTCGGCCGCACCCAAGATCTCGTTCGTCTCGCTCGGCTGCCCGAAGGCGCTGGTCGATTCCGAGCGGATCCTCACGCATCTGCGGGCGGAGGGCTACGAGCTCGCCCGGCGCCACGACGGGGCGGACGTGGTCATCGTCAACACCTGCGGCTTCCTCGATTCGGCCAAGGCCGAATCGCTCTCGGCGATCGGCGAGGCGATGGCGGAGAACGGCCGGGTCATCGTCACCGGCTGCATGGGCGCCCAGCCCGACGAGATCCGCGACAAGTACCCGAACCTCCTGGCCGTCACCGGCCCGCAGGCCTACGAATCGGTGGTGGCCGCCGTCCACGAGGCGGTGCCGCCGGCCCACGACCCGTTCCTCGACCTGGTGCCGCCGCAGGGCGTCAAGCTGACCCCGCGGCACTACGCCTACCTGAAGATCTCGGAGGGCTGCAACAACCGCTGCACCTTCTGCATCATCCCGTCGCTGCGCGGCGACCTCGTCAGCCGCCCCGCCGGCGACGTGCTGCGCGAGGCGGAGAAGCTGGTCAAGGCCGGCGTGAAGGAGCTGCTCGTCGTCTCGCAGGACACCAGCGCCTACGGCGTCGACCTGCGCTACGCCGAAAGCCCGTGGCGCGACCGCGCGGTGCGGGCGAAGTTCTACGATCTCGCCAAGGAACTCGGCGAGCTCGGTGCCTGGGTCCGGCTGCACTACGTCTACCCCTACCCGCACGTCGACGAGGTGATCCCCCTGATGGCGCAGGGGAAGATCCTTCCCTACCTCGACATGCCGCTCCAGCACGCCTCGCCGACCGTGCTCAAGCGCATGCGCCGCCCGGGCAACCAGGAGCGCCAGCTCGAGCGCATCCGGCGCTGGCGCGAGACCTGCCCGGACCTCGCCATCCGCTCGACCTTCATCGTCGGCTTCCCCGGCGAGACCGAGGCCGAGTTCTCGGAGCTGCTCGACTGGATCGGGCAAGCCAAGCTCGAGCGCGTCGGCTGCTTCACCTACGAGCCGGTGACGGGCGCGCTCGCCAATTCCGTCGGCGCGGCGGTGCCGCCGGAACTGCAGGCCGAGCGCAAGCGCCGCTTCATGGAAGCGCAGCAGCAGGTCTCGCTGCGCCTGCAGAAGGCGCGCATCGGCAAGCGCCTGCCCGTGATCGTCGACACGGTGGGGCCCGACGGCATCAAGGGCCGCTCGAAATACGACGCGCCCGAGATCGACGGCACCGTCCACGTCGCCAGCCGCCGGCCGGTGCGCCAGGGCGACATCGTCACCGTGAGGATCGAGGCGGCCGACGCCTACGACCTGCGCGGCAGCGTGGTCTGAGAGCGGGTTTCGAAAGGGATCATCCCTTTCGTGGGTCCAGGGCGAAGCCCTGGTGCCTATTCGTCGGGCTCCGCCCGACACCCGCCAAAGGGATGATCCCTTTGGAATCCCAAATCCGCGATCAGGCCTCGCGCTCGGTTCGCTTGACCGCGGCCCAGGCCGCCTCCATCGCGGCGAGGTCGGCATCCGACAGCGTCCCGCCCGCGGCCTCGAGCCGGGCGGCCATCGCGGTGAAGCGGCGTGCGAACTTGTCGTTGCCGGCCCTGAGCGCCGCCTCCGGGTCGATCCCGGCGTGCCGGGCGAGGTTGGCCACCGAGAACAGCAGGTCGCCGATCTCCTCGGCCACGGCCTGCCCGTCGTCGCCGGCGAGCGCCTCGGCGACCTCGTCGGCCTCCTCGCGGACCTTGGCGACCACGTCCGCCGCATCCGCCCAATCGAAGCCGTAGCCGGCCGCCCGCCGCGAGATCTTCTCGGCCCGGGTCAGGGCCGGAAGCGTCCGGGCGACGCCGTCGAGCGGTCCCGCCGGGGCGCGGGACGGCTTGGCGGCGCGCTCGGCGGCCTTGATCGCCTGCCACTGCGCCTCGACCGCGCGCGCGTCGCGGCGCGGGCTGCCGGCCGGGAGCAGGGTCCCGTCGGGCTCGAACACGTGCGGGTGCCGCCGCACCAGCTTCGCCACGATCGTGCGCGCGACGTCGTCGAGATCGAAGGCGCCGGCCTCCTCGGCCATCCGGGCGTGGAACACCACCTGCAGCAGCAGGTCGCCGAGCTCGTCGCGCAGGTCGCCGAGATCGCCGCGCGCGATCGCGTCGACGACCTCGTAGGCCTCCTCGAGGGCGTAGGGCGCGATGCTCGCCGAAGTCTGGGCGACGTCCCAGGCGCATCCGCGGTTCGGATCGCGCAGCGCGGCCATCACCCGCCTCAAGGCATCGAGCGGCGCTTCGGCCATGCGTCACGGCTCCTCACGGGGTCGGCCTGCCCGACGCCCACCGGCCGCAGGGGTAGACCGGCACGGCCGCGAAATCACCTGCGCGAGCCTCGCGGCGCACGCCGCCGCTCCCGGTCCGGCTCCGCGCTTCCGGCGCGCCTTTGGGGACAAAAACGGCATATTCCCTGTGTTCCAAGTGGACATTCTGAGGGTTTCGGGGTGTTCGCCAAAGCGAACGACACCGCAGGAGGACTAGGAAATCTATCAGAAAGGATTCTCAGAGAGTCTGTTCTGAAGGTTATATGGGGCGCCGAAAACCCTATTCCCGACAATGGCTTGGTGGGGGTTCTCGCATCCGACTCTGCGTGGGTCCGCATCCGACTCTGCGTGGGATCGCATCGGAGTCTGCGTGGGATTCCCGGGAGGCCGCATCGGAGTCTGCGTGGATCCGCATGCGATTCGGCGTGATTTCACGCCAAGGGCGGTGGGGAATGGGGACAAGTCGGCGGCCCCTGCGCGTATCGAACTCTGCGTGGCCGGCCGGCGGTCGCGACCCCGCATCGAACTCTGCGCGGCGCGCATCGACCCACCCCCACGCATCGGACGCCGCCCGCGAAACCCTGGGGGACGCCGCCCGCGAAACCTTGGGGGGAGGGGAAGCGTGGATAGCCGGGATAACCCGCCCGCCCCCGGGGACTCCGGGCCGGCAAATCGTGTCATGACCATCGTGCCCCGGCCCGATGCGGCCGCGGGATCGGGCGCTTGCAGGTGCGGCCCGGGCAGGGATGGTCCGCGCAGCGCGGTCGCGGAGTTTCGGAACGGGCATGGGGATCGAGGACAGACTGGCCGGCATTCGCGACGCCGACCTCCGCGCGGAGGTCGAGGCGGCGCGTGGCGGCTTCCTGTTCGCCCAGATCGTCGAGCACATCCTGCACCGGCAGCAGGTCCGCGACGCGGAGGCCTCGGCCAAGGGCGCGGTCGCCGGCCGGCGGGCCGGGATGGGGCGGGACCAGCGCCGGCGCGACGCCGTGCGCGAGGTGATCGAGAACCAGCCGACCGTGCCGGAGAACCTCCAGCACATCCATTCGGTGCTCGCGCTCTGCGGCCTGCCCTACCGCGATCCCGGGCCGGTGCGGGAATTCTCGCGCGATTACGGCCGCAACTCGCTGAACCTCGTCGCCGGCCGGCTGAAGAGCCCGATCACCGGCGAGATGGAGCCGCAGGGCCTGCCCTACGGCCCGAAGGCGCGGCTCGTGCTGCTCCACCTCTGCACCGAGGCCGTGCGCCAGCGCAGCCCGACCATCGCGGTCGCCGATTCCCTCTCCGGCTTCATGCGCGAGATGGGTTTTGCCGTCACCGGCGGCGAGCGCGGCACGATCCGGCAGTTCAAGGAACAACTCAACCGCCTCGCCGCCTGCTCGATGCAGATCGGCCTGTGGGACGGGCACGACCAGGCCAGCACCCTCAACGTGCCGCCGTTCCGCAGCCTCGACCTGTGGCGGCCCACGGCCCGGGACGGGGCCAAGGATGGGATGAGGGACGGGGCGAGGGACGGGGAGGGCGCGGCCTGGTCCCGCACCGTGCAGTTCCACCAGGACTTCTACGACAACCTGATCCGGCACGCCCTGCCCGTCGACATCCGGGCGGCGCGGGCCTTCTCGGGCTCGGCGCGCAAGCTCGACCTGCTGTTCTGGGTCGGCTACCGCCTGCGCGCCCTGCAGCGGCCCCTGAGGCTCACCTGGACCAACCTGCACGGCCAGTTCGGCGCCGAGAACGCCTGCATCCGCAGCTTCCGGCAGGCGTTCAAGACCGACATCGCCCACCTGTGCGAGGTCTTCCCGAAGCTGCCGATCGCGCTGGACGACGGCGGCATGACCTTGCAGCCGGCCGATCCCGGCATGCTCCTCGTCCCGCCACGCAAGGGAATACGGAAGGCGCCGGCAGGGAAGGACGCGGCAGCCTGAGGGAACTGGCATCGCCTGACTGATCTATTCCCTTAGTACGCGTCCAGGGAACGTCACCTCCATTCCCTCAGCGGAGCAAAATTCCGAGGCAAAACAGTCTTCCGTTCGAGCGCGATTCCTGATATTCCCTATCTGAGAATCAGGGAAGATGCGGGCCCATCATGGGATTGTCGGAAGCGGAGATCGAGGCGCGGCTCGCGAGCCTGCGGCGCCAGCGCGACGCCCTCGAGCGCGAGATCGCCGATCACGTCCTCTACCTCGAGCTCGGCCGTCGCCTGCGCGGGGGCGAGCCATTTCGGGCGATCGAGGCGCCCGAGGATCACGTCCCGCCGGAGCCCGCCGCACCGCGCGCCACCGGCCCCGCCCTCCGGGCCGAGCCTCCCGCTCCCGAGCCATTGCCGGAGCGGGTGCCCGTCGCGTTCGAGGTCGATCCCGTCGGCGCGCGCCGCTACGGCCGCGCCCTGGCGGAGGCCGCCTGCGGCATCCTCGTGCGCGCCGGCCGGCCGATGCATGCGGGCGAGATCCTGGAGGCGCTCGTCGCGGAAGGGTTCGCCGTCCCCGGCCAGGATCCGGTCGCGGCGCTGAACACGCGGCTGTGGAAGCGCGCGGGCCCGCACGGGCCGCTGCGGCGGCTCGGCGACGCGGTCTACGCGCCGGCGCTCGATCTGGATCGGGGCTGAGGCGGATCCGGCGGAAGGGCGCCTAGTCGCGGCGGTCGTTGCCGGCGGTCACGCGCTGCGCCCGCGCGCTGCGGAGATCCCGGCCGACCTCCAGCACGAACATCCGCAGCGAGATGCCGCTGAACAGCACGATGGCGCAGACCAGCACGGCGGAGACGAGGGTCTTGGCGGTCGAGACGTCCACGGCGAAAGGTCCTGAAGCGGGTGCGGTTGCGATGGCCCTGAATCTGGGCCTCGTGCCCGGCGGGCACCACCGGGCCGCACGCGGTGGCAGTCATGTGCCCGGCTCGGGTCTCGTGCGTCTCCGCACGCGAATGCTGCATCGAACGCATGATCGATGGAGAAACCGTGAAGAATTTCTTCGGTTCGCCGATCCGTCCGATCCGACAGCGCCCAAACCGGGCTTCCGCGGTGCGGGTTTCGCGGCCGCTCCGGGCCGGATGCGGCCGCGGACGGCTGGCCCATCGCCGCAAATCCCGCGATAAGCCGCCCGGCGGAGGGCAGGGCCTCGGCGGGAGGACGGCATGATCGCCAGGCGGGGCTTTTCGGGGCGCGGCGTGCGCAAGCGGCTCGGCGCGGGTCTCGTCGCCGTGGGGCTCGCCGTCGCCGGGGTGCAGCCCGGGCCGTCCGCCGCCGCGGACGCCCCCGCCCAAGGCCCCCTGACGGTGGCGAGCTACTTCTACATCGGCGGCCGCTACGAGCGCGTCGCCGACAAGACCGTGATGGTCGGCCAGATGTTCGTGCAGTCTCGGCGGCCGGCCACCGTCACGCAGCCCTGGCCGGTGGTGATGGTCCACGGCATCTCGCAGACCGGGGTCAACTTCCTCGGGACGCCGGACGGCCGGCCCGGCTGGGCCCAGCGCTTCGTCGAGAAGGGGTTCGCGGTCTACATCGTCGACCAGGTCGGCCGCGGCCGGTCCGGCACCAACCCGGAAGTCTACGGGCCCTACGCCCGGTTCTCGACCCGCGCCCTGGAGGAGACCTACACCGCCCAGGAGCTCTACGACCTGTTCCCGCAGGCCAAGCTCCACACCCAGTGGCCGGGCGGCCCCGGCGTGCAGGGGAACGCCGCCTTCGACCAGTTCTTCGCCAGCCAGGTGCCCTACCTCGCCGGCGCGCAGCAGACCGAGGAGCTGGTCGACCCGGCGCTGATCGCGCTGCTGGACAAGATCGGGCCGGCGGTGCTGGTCACCCACGGGCAGGCCGGGCTGTTCGGCTGGGCGGTCTCGGATGCGCGGCCCGACCTCGTGAAGGCCCACGTCGCGATCGAGCCGAACGGGCCGCCCTTCTTCGACGTGCGCCTGCGCGGCGGCAAGGACTTCTACGAGAAGGCGGGCGACGGGCGCGCCCGCGCCTACGGCATCACCCGCGTGCCGCTGACCTTCGACCCGCCGGTGACGTCGCCCGAGGATCTCGTGGTGATGCAGGCCAAGGCCCCGGCGGCCGAGGGGCGGATCCGCTGCTGGCTCCAGGGCGAGCCGGTGCGCCGGCTCCCGAACCTCGCCCGCGTGCCGGCGGTGATCGTGACCGCCGAAGCCTCGTTCCGCACCCCGGTCGACGACTGCACCACCGCCTTCCTCGCCCAGGCCGGTGCCAGGCCCGACAGCCTCAAGCTCGTCGACCAGGGCCTGCGCGGCAACGGCCACATGATGATGCTGGAAAAGAACAGCGACCAGGTCGCCGACGCGGTGATCGGCTGGATCGCCGCGCGCCCGCGCTGAGGCCGCCCGGGCAGAGAAGAGCAGGGCAGGGCACGCGGAGCGCCGTGGCCGGGATGGCGGTCTCAACCGTGGCTTGCAGGCCACAGGGCGGGCGCATCCGTCCGCCGAGGCCTTGTGCGCGATCCGGCCCGGCCGTAACGAAGACCCGGAAAACCTAGTAATAACATCAGTTTAGCATCATTCCAAACAACGTCGCGAAGCCGTTTTCGCAGCGATCGTCCCCTGCTGTCCGCATCCTGGCAAGGCCCTTCAGTCCCATGCGTCGTCCCGCCCCCCGCCCCACCCCGAACCCGCGTCGCCTCGTGCTGGCCGGCGCCTCGCTGATCGCGCTGGCGCCGTTCGTCCTGCCCTCGTCCGCGCAGGAGGCGACCGCGCCGCGCCGCGGCGTCGGCGAGCCCTCGGCGCAGGGCAGCGTGCGCCTGGAGGAACTGACCGTCGAGTCGCGCGACGGCACGGCGGCGCGCGTCGTGGTCCCGCGCGAGGATCCGCGCGGGCCGATCGACGGCTACGTCGCCAAGCGCACGCTGACCTCGACCAAGACCGACACGCCGCTGATCGAGACGCCGCAATCGGTCAGCGTGATCGGCCGGCAGCAGCTCGACGCGATCAAGCCCCAGCAGATCGGCGAAATCATCAATTATTCGGCCGGCGTGTTCGGCAACGCCTTCGGCCCGGATTCGCGGGTCGACTTCTTCCAGATCCGCGGCTTCACCGCGAGCGACACCGGCCTGTACCGGGACGGGCTGCAGCTGTTCAACTACGGCTTCGCCTCCTACAAGGTCGATCCGTTCGGGGTCGAGCGCGTCGACGTGCTGCGCGGCCCCGCCGCCGTGCTGTTCGGCCAGGGCGGCCCCGGCGGCCTGATCAACATCATCAGCAAGAAGCCCCCGCTCGAGCCGTTGAACTACGTCGAGGTCGGCGGCGGCTCGTTCGGCCAGAAGTACCTCGCCTTCGATTTCGGCGGCCCGGCCGACACCGAGGGCCACTGGTTCTACCGCCTGACCGGCATCGGCCGGCAGGGCGGCACGCAGGTCGACGGCCTCGACGAGAACCGCGGCTACATCGCGCCGAGCTTCACCTACAAGCCGGACGGCGCCACCACGCTCACCGTGCTGACGAGCCTGCAATACGACGACACCGGCCGCATCAACGCCTTCCTGCTCTACCAGGGCACGGCGCGCCCGGACGTGTTCGGCGCGCGCATCCCGCGCAGCTACAACGTCCAGGACAAGGACAACAACGTCTATCGCCGGACGCAGTACAGCCTCGGCTACGAGTTCGAGCACGTCTTCGACGACACGTGGACGTTCCGGCAGAACCTGCGCTACGCGTACAGCGAGTCCTACGACAACTCGTTCAGCATCAACGGCTACGCCGACCCGCTGCAGACGCAGCTGGCGCGCTACCGCTTCCGCGCCACCTCGCGGATCGGCGCGTTCAACGTCGACAACAACGCGGTCGCCCGGTTCGACGACGGCTTGTTCCGGCACACCTTCCTGGTCGGGCTCGACTACAAGAACGTGCAGCTGAACGACAACCAGGCGACGGGCGGCTTCGTCGGCCCGGCGGTCGCGAACTTCAACCTGCTGGCGCCGAACTACGGCTCGCCGACCGTGGCGGCGGCGCCCTACCTGGTCAACTACGACGTCTTCCAGCAGGTCGGTCTCTACGCGCAGGACCAGATCAAGCTCACGCCCGAGCTGACCCTGGTGCTTTCCGGCCGCGGCGACTTCACCTCGAACGAGGTCAACAACCTGCTGGCCAGCACCGTCACGCGCCAGACCGCCAACGCCGGCACCCAGCGCTACGGCCTGATCTACAACTTCGATTTCGGCCTGGCGCCCTACGTCTCCTACGCGAGCTTCTTCAACCCGCAGATCGGGACGAACTTCTTCAGCCAGCCGTTCAAGCCGACCACCGGCGACCAGTACGAGGTCGGCGTGAAGTACCAGCCGCCGGGCTACGACGCCTTCCTGACGCTGGCCGCCTTCGATCTGACCCTGGCCAACTCGCTGACGATCGACCCGAGCAACAACCTCAACCAGCTCCAGCTCGGCGAGACGCGCTCGCGCGGCTTCGAGGCGCAGTTCGTGGCCAACCTCACCCGCGACCTCAACGTCACGGCCTCGTTCACGACCTTCAACATCGAGGTCACCCGCGGCGACGTCGGGGTGATCGGCCGGGCGCCGACCGCGACCCCGGAGACGCTGGCCACCGTGTTCGCCGACTACACGATCCCGGGGGGCGAGTGGCGCGGCTTCGGCTTCGGCGGCGGCGCGCGCTACGTCGGGCGCTCGTTTGCGGACACCGCCAACACCCTGACGGTGCCCGAGCGGGTGCTGTTCGACGCGGTGGTGCACTACACCCGCGACAACTGGCGCTTCGCGGTGAACGCTCAGAACATCGCCGACAAGCGCTACGTCTCGGCCTGCCAGTCGACGGCGGCCTGCTTCTACGGCGAAGCCCGTCGCATCACCGCGAGCCTGAGCTACAAGTGGTGAGCCTCCCGCGGGCGGCGCGCGCCGCCCGCGTCGCCTGCCATGATCCTCGGCTCCCTACGATTCTTGCCCCGGCTCCTGCCGCGCCCGCTCGCGCAGCAGGTACTTCTGCACCTTGCCGGTGGAGGTCTTGGGCAGCTCCCCGAACACGATGGTCCGGGGCATCTTGTAGGCGGCGAGCCGCCCGCGGCACCAGCGGATGAGGTCGTCGGCGCTGGCCGCGGCGCCGTCCCTGAGCTCGACGAAGGCGCACGGCGTCTCGCCCCACTTGTCGTCGGGCTTGGCGACGACCGCGGCGGCGGCGACCGCCGGGTGCTTGAACAGCGCGTCCTCGACCTCGATCGAGGAGATGTTCTCGCCGCCCGAGATGATGATGTCCTTCGAGCGGTCCTTGAGCTGCACGTAGCCGTCGGGGTGCTTCACGCCGAGGTCGCCGGTGTGGAACCAGCCGCCCCGGAACGCCGCCTCGGTGGAGGCCGGGTTCTTGAGGTAGCCGCGCATCACCACGTTGCCGCGCATCATCACCTCGCCCATCGTCCGGCCGTCCGCCGGCACCGATTCCAGGGTCTCGGGGTCGCGCACGTCGAGGCCCTCGAGCACGGGATAGCGCACGCCCTGGCGCGCCTTCCTGGCGGCCTGCGCGTCGGCCGGGAGGTCGTCCCATTCGGCATGCCACGCGTTGACGACGGCCGGGCCGTAGCTCTCGGTCAGCCCGTAGAGGTGGGTGACGGCGAAGCCCGCCTCGCGCATGCCCGCCAGCACCGCCTCCGGCGGCGGCGCGGCGGCGGTGAAGAACGCGACCCGGTGGGGCAGGGGGCGGCGCTCGGCGTCGGAGGCGTTGATCAGCAGCTGCATCACGATCGGCGCCCCGCACAGGTGGGTGACGCCGTGCTCGGCCATCAGCGCGTACATCGCCTCAGCCCGGACCTGGCGCAGGCAGACATGGGTGCCGGCCACGATCGACAGCGTCCACGGGAAGCACCAGCCGTTGCAGTGGAACATCGGCAGCGTCCAGAGATAGACCGGGTGCTGCCCCAGGCTCCCGGTGACGACGTTGCCGAGCGCCAGCAGCGCCGCGCCGCGGTGGTGGTAGACCACGCCCTTCGGGTCGCCGGTGGTGCCGGAGGTGTAGTTCAGGCTGATCGCGTCCCACTCGTCGTCGGGCATCGCCCAGTCGTGCTCGGGATCGCCCTCGGCGAGGAATGCCTCGTAGTCGCGGGTGCCGAGGGCCTCGCCGGCGCCGGCATAGTGCGGATCGTCGTAATCGATCACCAGCAGGCTGCGCCCGGCCTGCGCCAGCGCGTCGCGCGCGACGCGCGAGAACTCCCGGTCGGCGACGAGGACCTTGGCCTCGCCATGATCGAGGCAGAAGGCCAGGGCCGCGGCGTCGAGGCGGGTGTTGAGGGTGTTGAGCACGGCGCCGGCCATCGGCACGCCGTAGTGGCACTCGATCATCGCCGGCGTGTTGGCGAGCAGCACCGCGACGGTGTCGCCCCGGCCGATCCCGTGGGCGGCGAGCGCCGAGGCCAGGCGGCGGCAGCGGGCGTAGAGCTCGGCATAGCTGCGCCGCAGGGGCCCGTGGATCACCGCGACCTGGTCGGGAAACACCCGCGCCGCCCGGTCGAGATAGCCCAGCGGCGTCAACGGCTGGTGGTTGGCCGGATTCCGGTCGAGGTCGCGGTCGTAGATCGTGTCGCGGCGCATGGCGGCCTCCCGGCGAGCAAGGCCCGGACAGTACCGCGCACGGCAGCGTGATCCAACGGCCTGCGGCCGCCCGGATCAGTGGTGGCGCTCGGCCCGGAGCGCGCCGAGGGCGCGCGGATCCTGCAGGAACTTGGCGAGCTCGAAGCCGATCTCGATCATCAGGCCGTCGATCAGCTTGGTCAGGTTCGCCTCCCCGAGGCCGTCGGCGAGGGCGCGGAGCGCGATGGCGTGCTCGGCCATGCGGTTCACGAGGCGCTCCGTCTGGCGCAGGTCCGCCGACCGGTTCTCGGTGAGATCGATCGCGATGCCCCGCCCCTGCGCCGTCCCGTCGACCGCATTGCGCTCGACGCGCCCGCGGATGAGGAGCTTGCGCACGCCCGCCGCCGATTCGACGGTCCGGAACTCGGCCTCGACCGGCCCGCCGATCTCGCCGGCCGCGTGCAGGCAGCTCTCGACCCGGCTGCGGTCCTCGGGATGGGTCCGCTCGAGGAACGTGTCGATCGATACCCCGCCGGCGGCGACCTCGGGATCGAGGCCGAGCAAGCCGGCGAAGTCGCCCGACAGCGTGAGACGCCCCGCCCAGTGATCGTGCACCCAGGCGCCGACGACGCCGGAGGCGTCGAGGACAGCCCGGAGCTCGTCGTTGGAGTGCGGGTTCGGAGCCTGTGCCATGCAACTCCTAAAGGCCGGCGGCAGCAAAAATAAACTTGAGGTACGATCGACGGACGGGATGGCGCCCTTGAAAAGCAATCTAAGGCATCGCTTCCTCTAAGAAAAGTGAGAACCGACAGGGAGCCCTCGAAAACAAACTTGAGGTTGGAAAAACCCTCCGCATCCCGGGTCTCGGGCCGCGTTCCGGAGCCGGCGGATGGCGAGCGGATGCCGGCCGGCCCGAGCCGGGGCCCGCTTCCGTTAACGGCCTCTTAACCATAATCGACGCGATATCGGGATCACGGCATCCCTGGGTCACAGGATCCTCGCCTTCGCGCGGAGCTCCCCGATTCTAGGTTGCCCGGAGCGCGTGCGCCGCAACTCCGGCTTTGGCCTGCGAACGGGACGGCGGCATGCCCGCGCCCGGCAGGACGCCGGATCGTGCCGCACCGCGACGCGCATGCGCGCGCTTTTGAGCCAAGGCAGCTTGAACCGAGGACCGGCCGATGAAAGCGATCACCTTCGTCACCCAGAAGGGGGGCAGCGGCAAGAGCACGCTCTGCATCTCGCTCGCGGTCGCCGCACAGGAGGCCGGCCGCTCGGTCTGCATCCTGGAGATGGACCGGCAGGCCACGATCTCCGACTGGCTCGACCACCGCACCGCGGAGGGCCCCGAGGTCGCGCAGATCGATGCGACGCAGATCGACGCCGTGATGGCCCAGCTTCGGGACTCGGCCTACGACTACGTCTTCATCGACACGCCCGGCGTCGATTCCACCGGCACCCTCTCGGCGATCCGCGCCGCCGACCTCTGCATCATCCCGTGCCGGCCGACGCCCGCGGACCTGCGCGCGTTCAAGCCGACGCTCGCCGCCGTGTACCGGCTCGAGAAGAAGTTCGCCTTCGTCCTCAACCAGACGCCGCCGCGCTCCTACCGCATCCGCGACGCGGCCGACGGCCTCGCGGTGCTGGGCATCCTCCCCGACGTCAACATCGTGGCGCGCACCGACCACCAGGACGCGATCGGCGTCGGCCAGGGCGTCACCGAGTTCAACCCGAAGGGGCAGGCGGCGGGCGAGGTGCGCCGGCTGTGGTCCTGGATCGAGAAGCGCACGCAGGCGGGCAAGGTCGGATCGGCACAGGCGGTCTCGGGCAAGCCCGTTTCGGGCCAGACCGGATCCGGCAAGGCGGTGAAGCATGTCGAAGCCGCCTAAGCTCAATCTCGCCTCGATCGTCGCGGCCTCGGTGCCGGCCGCGCGCGCCGTGCCGCAGACCGCCGAGATCGTCCAGCTCGACCGCGGCGCGAGCCCGCCGAAGCGCGGGCCCGCCACCCTGAAGGAGCGCGCCCGGCAGATGTCGGTCTATCTCGAGCCGCCGGTCTACGACCAGCTGCGCGACCTCGCCTATGCCGAGCGCACCAAGATGCACGCGATCATGCTGGAAGCCCTCGACCTGCTGTTCAAGCAGCGCGGCGCCCGCTCGATCGAGCAGCTCTCGGAGCCGCTCCAGCGCTGAGGCTCCGCAACCGCACCGGCGAGATCACGGGTACGGGCCTTGCCCCCGCCCGGTCTCGCCGATCCGCGTGCGAGCGGTTTCTGAACGATCGTGGAACGTCTTGGCGCCGAACGCTCAAGCGATGCGGGAACGCGAAACCCTGTGAATCGCGGCGGTCGGACGGCGCGCGGCGCGTTCCGTTCAGGCTTCCTTTACGGCGTTCGGACAAGTGTCGGCTCGTTCGGTCGCCGCCCCCTTGTGCAGGGGGCGAGCCGGACGCCCCGGCGTGACCGCTCCCGTGCGGGCCGGACCTTCGGCACGTGGCGTACAGGCGGATCCGGTGGGCATGGCGCGTTCGACGCTTCTTCGAATCCCGGATTCGCGCCGCGGCCCGCTTCCCTTGCGGCGCCTGCTCGCGGTCTCGGCGATCGCGCTGGCCACCGCCAACTGCAGCACGAACCCGCAGAAGTTCGCCGGCCCCGCCGGCAACGGGCTCGACCCGAAATACGGCGTGAAGACCAGCCCGCGCCTCTACAACGAGGGCGACGTGATCCCGAAGGGCGGCGGACGCCGCTTCTCGGGCAAGCCCTACGTGGTCGCCGGCCGCACCTACGTGCCCAAGGAGGATGCCCGCGGCTACGTCCGCGAGGGCCTGGCCTCGTGGTACGGCGCCGCCTTCCACGGGCGGATGACCGCCAACGGCGAGGTGTTCGACCGCCACTCGATCGCCGCCGCCCACCCGACCCTGCCGCTGCCGAGCTACGTCCGCGTCACCAACACCGCGAACGGCTACTCGATGGTGGTGCGCGTCAACGACCGCGGCCCCTACCATGCCGACCGCGTCATGGACGTCTCGGAGGAGGTCGCCCGGGCGCTCGAGTTCCACAACAAGGGCACCGCGCACGTGCGCGTCGCCTATCTCGGCAAGGCCTCGGTCGCCGGCTCCGACGACCGCAAGCTCCTGGCGACGCTGCGCACCGACGGCGGGCCGGCGGGCGTGCGCACCCCGGTGATGGTGGCCGATCTCGGGCCCTCGGAGGAGCCGGAGCGGTTCTCGCGCACGACGCCGGCGCCGCTGGCGTTCAAGCCGGCACCGGAGCGCGAGGAGCGCGACGAGGCCCCCGCCCCGCATCCGGTGCGCGCGCCGATAGTGCTGGCGCGGGCGGCGGTGGCCGTGCCGGCCGCCCTGCAGCCGACGGCCGTGCGCGGCCAGGCGTTCCGGCCGGCGCCGGTGCGGGTGGCGGGGCTCAACCCGGCCGCGGAGCGCATGGCGCCGGCCTCCGCGCCGATCGCCCGGCTCCCCGGCAAGGACGCGCCGGTCCGTCTCGCCGCGACTTCGCCCGCGACGCGCACGGCCCAGGCCGTGCCCGCACGGGTGCCGGCGGCCCGGCCGGGCTCCGTCCCGCCCGCGATGCCGCCCTCGGCCAAGCTCGCGCTGGCCCGGCTCACGGGCGCCGCGGCCCCGAGCGACAAGAGCTCGGGCGACAAGGGAACGGCCCGCGCAGTCGTGAAGAGCCGCGTCGACCTCGCCGCGAAGCCGCCCGGCAAGCCTGCCGACAAGCGCGGCGCACGGCTCGCCGGGATCTACTGACGAGCCGGCGCCGTCCCGTCCTGGCGGAGCCCGGTCGTCCGCGAGACGACCGTCGGTCCCGCGGTCGCGGGGAGGGCCGGCGGGCCGGGACCGACCCCCTGCGTATCCCTGCGGCCGGGGGATCGTTCAGGTCCCGGCGATCTCGGCCCGAAGCAACCTCGGATGGTAGAAGAACCCGCATCGGTCGGTGCGCGGGCAGGTGCGCTGCGTCATTTCGCATTCGATCCGGCGCGGAAACCGTAATATGGTCACGCTTGTTATCCGAGGCGGGATGTTCGCGAGCGTGGCGGCCCGGCCGCACGGGAGTTTTTGATGCGCAGGACCTGGGTCTTCCTTCTGGCGGCGGCCTGCGCGCTCGCAACGCCGGCCCGCGCGCAGGTCTTCCAGACCGCGGCGCCGCACGCGATCCTGGTCGACGCCGATTCCGGCTCGGTGCTGTTCGAGAAGGCGGCCGACGAGCCGTTCGCCCCGGCGAGCATGGCCAAGCTGATGACCACCGACATCGTGTTCGACGCCCTAAAATCTGGGCGGCTGACGATGGAGACCGAGTTCACGGTGACCGAGGACGCGTGGCGCCGGGGCGGGGCGGGGGGCGGCGGCTCGTCGATGTTCGCCCAGGTCAACAGCCGCATCAAGATGCAGGACCTGCTGCGCGGGCTCGTGGTCCAGTCGGGCAACGACGCGGCGATCACGATCGCCGAGAACATGGCCGGTTCCGAGGAGGCCTTTGCCGCCATCATGAACCAGCGCGCGAAGGAGATCGGGCTGACGCGCTCGACCTTCCGCAACGCCACCGGCTACTCGGCGCCCGACCAGCGGGTCACCGCGCGCGACATGGCCAGGCTCGCCGCGCACATCATCGACACCTACCCGGACCTGTACAAGATCTTCTCCGAGCGCGAGTTCACCTGGAACAAGATCAAGCAGCAGAACCGCAACCCGCTGCTCGCCCTCGACATCGGCGCCGACGGCCTCAAGACCGGCTACCTCGAGGAATCCGGCTACGCGCTCACCGGCTCGGCGGTGCAGAACGGCCAGCGCCTGATCATGGTGATCTCCGGCCTCAAGACCGCGCGGGACCGTGCGGCCGAGGCGCGCAAGCTGATGGAATGGGGGTTCCGCGCCTTCGAGCCGCGGCAGGTGTTCACCCCCGGCGAGACGGTGGCCGAGGCCTCGGTGTTCGGCGGCGCGTCGGGATCGGTGCCGCTGGTCGCCAAGAAGCCGGTGCGGGTGCTGCTGCCGCGCGGCTCCTCCGATCGCGTGACGGCGCGTGCCGTCTACCAGGGGCCGCTGGTCGCCCCGGTGGAGGAGGGCCGCGAGGTCGGCCGCCTGAAGATCATGCGCGGCGATGCAGTGGCGCTCGACCAGCCGCTCTATGCCGGCGCCTCCGTCGAGGCCGGCACCATCCAGCAGCGCGCGATGGATGCCGCGCTCGAGTTCGGCACCGGCCTCGTCCGCCGCGCCTTCGACAAGGCGGGCAAGGGCGAGAAAGCCGGCGACAAGCCTGGCGAGAAGCGCGCCAACCCGTCGTGAGGACCGAGAGGCGCGGCCCCATGCTGCCACCACCGCGTCGGCAGCCATGACCGCTTCGACACCTCGCGGCGTCTTCATCACCTTCGAGGGCGGGGAGGGCGCGGGCAAGTCGACCCAGGTGGCCCGTCTCGCCCGGACGCTCGGCGCGCACCGCACGGTCACGACCACCCGCGAGCCCGGCGGCTCGACCCGCGCCGAGGAGATCCGCACGGCGCTGCTCGCCGGGGTCGCCAAGCCCTACGGGCCTTTCGCCGAGGCGCTGCTGTTCTCGGCCGCCCGCATCGACCACCTCGACCGCCTGATCCGCCCGGCGCTGGCCTCGGGCGAGGTCGTGCTGTGCGACCGCTTCATGGATTCGACCCGCGCCTACCAGGGCGCCGCCGGCGGTCTCGATGCGGAAGCCGTCGCGGCGCTCGAGCGGGTCGTCGTCGGGCCGACGCGGCCCGACCTCACCCTGATCTTCGACCTCGACCCCGAAATCGGCCTGGCCCGTGCGCGGGCGCGGGCGGCCGGGCAGGAGGCACAAGGGGCGCAGGCCGCACCGGACCGCTTCGAAGCCGAGGCGCTGGCCTTCCACGCCCGCCTCCGCGATGCCTTCCGGGCGATCGCGCAGGCCGAGCCGGCGCGCTGCGTCCTCGTCGACGCGGCGCGCGATCCCGATGCCGTCGCGGACGCGGTCCGCGCAGCGGTCGCCGCGCGCCTGCCCGGCCTCCTCGACGACACCGAAGGCCGCACCGATGCCGCCTGATCGCGCCCCCGACGACGTCGAGCCCGGCGACCTTCCCGGCATCGTCCGCCCGCGCGAGACGCTGCGCCTCGTCGGCCATGCCGAGGCGGAAGCGGCCTTCGCCGAGGGCATCGCCTCGGGCCGCCTGCACCATGCCTGGCTGATCGGCGGCCCGGCCGGCGTCGGCAAGGCGACCCTGGCCTACCGCGTCGCCCGCCGCCTGCTCGCCGACCCCGACGGGGTCTCGCGCGCGCCCGGCCTCGACATCGCCGCGGGCGATCCCGTGACGGCCAAGATCGCGGCGCTCTCGCACCCGAACCTCGTGGCCCTGCGCCGCCACCGGGTGCCGACCGCGAAGACGCTGCCGACCAAGATCCCGGTCGACGCGGTGCGCAAGGCGCTCGAGCTGTTCGGCTCCACCGCGGGCAATGCCGGCTACCGCATCTGCATCGTCGACAGCGCCGAGGACCTGAACGCCAACGGCGCCAACGCGCTGCTGAAGATGCTGGAGGAGCCCCCGCCCCGCGCGCTGTTCCTCATCGTCAGCCATGCGCCGGGCCGGCTCCTGCCGACGATCCGCTCGCGCTGCCGCGCCCTCGCGCTCCGGCCCTTGGACGCGGGCGCCGTGGCGGCGGTGGTGTCCGGCTTCCCGCCGCCGTTCCCGGCGCCCTCCGCCGAGGCGCTCGCCCGGGCCGCCGACCTGTCCGAGGGCTCG
Source organism: Methylobacterium sp. E-016 (assembly GCF_022829745.1). NCBI lineage: Bacteria > Pseudomonadati > Pseudomonadota > Alphaproteobacteria > Hyphomicrobiales > Methylobacteriaceae > Methylobacterium > Methylobacterium sp. E-016. Next base: position 4,244 of record NZ_JAKSYF010000108.1, on the reverse strand, counting down.
GTGGCGCGCGCCGTCGCGATGCTCGATCCGGCGATGCAGGGGCTGGTCGCCGAGATGGAGACCCTGCTGTCGCGCGCCGACCATCCCGATTGGGGCCGCGTCCTCAAGCTCGCCGACAAGCTCGCCGGGCGCGAGGCCGAGCCCCTGTTCGCGGCCGGCCTGGAGACCGTCGAGCGCTTCGTCTCGACCGAGCTCCACCGCCGGCGGGCGGAGCCGCCGGCGCGCCTTGCGGCCCTGGTCGAGGTGTGTGAGAAGTTCGGCCGTACGGCGCGCGAGGCCGCGACCTACAATCTCGATCGCCGGCCCGTGGTCCTGTCGCTGTTCGCGGACCTCGCGGGCGCCGTGCGGACCGGCTAGAGCATCGTCCCGAACGGTGCCGGTTCGGCGCCGGCGAACGCGCACGACGCCGCGCCGGAACGGCGCCGATCCTGCAGAGCCGCGTATCCGGGAATGTCCGACGTGACCGCCAAGACGAACAGCACCAAGACCTTCAGCATAACCACGGCGATCTCGTACCCCAACGGCGCGCCGCATATCGGCCACGCCTACGAGGTGGTCGCCACCGATGCGATCGCGCGCTTCAAGCGCCTCGACGGCTACGAGGTGCTGTTCACCACCGGCACCGACGAGCACGGGCTCAAGATCCAGCAGACGGCGTCGCGCGCCGGCACCACGCCGCGCGCCTTCGTCGACGGCATGGCGGCCCGGTTCCAGGCGGTGGCCGACCGGCTCGACTGCGCCTACGACCGCTTCATCCGCACGACGGAAGCCGCGCATACCGCCGCCGCGCAGGAACTGTGGCGGCGGATGGAGGCCAACGGCGACATCTACCTCGACACCTATGCCGGCTGGTACTCGGTCCGCGACGAGGCCTATTACGGCGAGGACGAGACCCGCCTCCTGGAGGACGGCACCCGCCGCTCGCTCGCCACCGACACCCCCGTCGTGTGGATGGAAGAGGAGAACTTCCTGTTCCGGCTCTCGGCCTACGCCGACCGCCTGCTCGCCCTCTACGAGGCGCAACCGGACTTCATCGGCCCCGAATCGCGGAAGAACGAGGTCGCGAGCTTCGTGCGCTCCGGCCTGAAGGACCTGTCCGTCAGCCGCACCACCTTCGACTGGGGCGTGCCGGTGCCCGACCGGCCCGGCCACGTCATGTACGTGTGGGTCGACGCGCTGACGAACTACCTCACCGTCACCGGCTTCCCGGACGAGGCCGACGAACGGCGGAAATTCTGGCCGGCGGACCTGCACGTCATCGGCAAGGACATCGTCCGCTTCCACGCGGTGTACTGGCCGGCCTTCCTGATGTCGGCCGGGCTGCCGCTCCCGAAGCGCGTCTTCGGCCACGGCTTCCTGCTCTCGAAGGGCGAGAAGATGTCGAAGTCGCTCGGCAACGTCCTCGACCCGATCGACCTCGCCGACACCTACGGCGTCGACGCCGTGCGCTACTTCGTGCTGCGCGACGTGCCCTTCGGCGGCGACGGCAGCTACAGCCACGAGGCCATCATCACCCGCATCAACGCGGACCTCGCCAACGACCTCGGCAACCTCGCCCAGCGCTCGCTCTCGATGATCGCCAAGAACGTGTCCGGAGCGGTCCCGGAGCCGGGTGCCTTCACCGAGGCCGACCGGACACTGCTCGCCGTCGCCGACGCCCTGCCGGCGCGGGCGCGGGCTCTGATGGACGACCTCGCGCTCCATTCCATCCTCGCCGAGATCTGGGCGGTGGTGGCCGACGCCAACCGCTACTTCGCGGCCGAAGAGCCGTGGAAGCTGAAGAAGACCGATCCGGAGCGGATGGGCACCGTGCTCTACGTGACCGCGGAGGTTCTGCGCGCGGTCGGCATCCTGGTGCAGCCCTTCGTGCCGCGGTCGGCCGCGAGCCTGCTCGACGTGCTGGCGGTGCCGGCCGACCGGCGCCTCTTCGCCGACGTGGGGGAGGGCGGCCGCCTGGCGCCCGGAACGCCGCTGCCGGCGCCGAGCCCGATCTTCCCGCGGTTCGAGAAGCCCGAGGCACCGGCTGCGTGAGCCGGCCGTTCCCGCCACACCGAACCCCTCGCCCAGGCTCCCGGACCGCATGCTCGTCGACAGCCACTGCCATCTCGACTTCCCCGACTTCGCCGCCGACCTTCCGGGCGTGATCGCCCGGGCGAAGGCCGCCGGCGTCGGCCGGATGCTCACGATCGCGACGCGTGTCGCCAAGGCCGACACCTACCGCGCCATCGCGGAGGCGCACCCGGAGGTCTGGTACACGGTCGGCACCCATCCGCACGGCGCGGCCGAGGAGCCGGACGTCGCGCCCGAGACCATCGCGGCGCTGACCGATCACCCGCGCTGCATCGGCATCGGCGAGGCGGGGCTCGACTACCATTACGAGGACGCTGCGCCCGAACCGGTTCAGGAGCGGGTGCTGCGCGCCCACATCGAGGCCGCCCGCGCGACCGGGCTGCCGCTGGTGATCCACGCCCGCGACGCCGACGCCCACATGGAGCGGGTGCTGACCGACGAGATGGGCCGCGGCCGGTTCTCGGCGGTGCTGCACTGCTTCTCGTCGGGCGCGCGGCTGGCCGAGGCCGGCGTCGCGCTCGGCCTCTACGTCTCGTTTTCCGGGATCGTCACCTTCCGCCGCTCGACGGCTCTGCGCGACATCGCCCGGCAGGTGCCGCCCGACCGCATCCTGGTCGAGACCGACGCGCCGTTCCTCGCCCCCGAGCCGCATCGCGGCCGGACCAACGAGCCGGCCTACACCGCCGACACCGCCCGGTCGCTGGCCGGGACCCTCGGCCTCGAAGCGGAGGCCTTCGCCCGCCTCACCACCGCGAACTTCCATCGCCTGTTCGCCAAGGCGGACCTGAAGGCAGGCCCGTCCGCGTGACAACCGGCGCCGTCCTCGGATACCACCCGAGCGGGAGGTCCGGATGGCGACGCTGACTCTGCGCATCCTCGGTTGCGGCTCGTCCGGCGGCGTGCCCCGCGTCGGCTACGGCTGGGGCGCCTGCGACCCGCACGACCCGAAGAACCGACGCCGGCGCTGCTCGATCCTCGTCGAGCGCCGGGAGGGCGAGGCCGCCACGACGCTGCTGATCGACACCTCCCCGGACCTGCGCGAGCAGCTGCTCGATGCGGGGGTGACGCGCCTCGATGCGGTGCTGTTCACCCACGCCCATGCCGACCACACCCACGGCATCGACGACCTGCGCCCCCTGGTGATCCAGATGCGCGCGCGCATCCCGGTCCATGCCGATACGCTCACGAGCGACCTGCTCCGCGCCCGCTTCGGCTACTGCTTCAAGACGCCGCCGGGCAGCGCCTACCCGCCGATCCTCGACCTTCGCGATCTGCCGATCCACGAGATCGTCGCTGTCCGCGGGGAGGGCGGGGCGATCGAGGCGCAGGCGCTGCCGGTCGAGCACGGCAACGAGGCGGCCCTCGGGTTCCGCCTCGGGCCGGCCGCCTACATCCCGGATCTCAGCCTCCTGCCCGAGGCGAGCCGGGCGCGGCTCCACGATCTCGACCTGCTGATCATCGACGCCCTGCGCGAGACCCCGCACCCGACCCATTACTCGGTCTCGGAGGCGCTGGCGTTGATCGCGGACGTGCGCCCGCGCCGCGCGATCCTCACCAATCTCCACACCGACCTCGACCACGCGACGCTGGCGGCCAAGCTGCCGCCCGGCGTGGTGCCGGCCTATGACGGCCTGACCGTCACCCTCGATCTCGATCGGCCCGCGCGGGCGTACGGGGATTGAACCCGATGCCGGGTTGGCCGCGCGCTTGACGGTCGCGCGATCGGCGGGAGCTGGCTGAGCTCGGGCCGCCTGCCCGGGCGATCGCCCGGCCCGCCGACGGACGTCGATGTCGTGCCGAAGGACTCCGCGGGCCAGATTTGCGAAAACCCCGTGATCGCACGGCCGGAGGGTTCGGCAGGCTTCCCATCCGCGCGGACGGTGGCCGACGCCTGCCGTCCGAGAGCCGCAGGCACTGACGCGCGAAGAGGACGGGTGGGGATGAGTCGGCTTCCCGGACGGGCCTGCCGTCGTCGCCGGAACCCGGGAGGACCGCGTCACACGCCTGTCGCGGATTTTATGGATTTCTCCGCATTTGGCTGTTGACGGGCTGCTGGGTGGTCCGTATACCCCTGTTCATCGAGACGGGGCGGCGGCGACGCGGTTCTGGACTTGGTCCACCGACATGACGAGCGATGGGGCAGCTGGCGAGAGCCGGGTGGCCTGGTGTTTGTG
>NZ_JAKSYF010000094.1:0-440 GCF_022829745.1 Methylobacterium sp. E-016 | reverse complement strand
CTGAGCCCGCGACGACCTCCGGCCGTGAGGCCGCAAGCGCGAAGCGCGTCGCCGCGGGTGCGGCGGACGGCGCGGGACGCGCCCCACAGGAACCCGGCCGTGAGGCCGCAAGCGCGAAGGGCGTCGCCGCGCGTTCGCCGGACGGCGCGGGACGCGCCCCACAGGAACCCGGCCGTGAGCCCGCAAGCCCCAAGCGCGTCGCCGCGGGTTCGGCGGCCGGCGCGCGACCGGCCCCACATCAGGCGCCCTAAACATGGCCTGTCTCCGCGCGGAGCCGGCAGCACGTGCCGGGCGCTCAATGGAACCAGTCTACTACGTGAAACTCGGGATCGGCATCCCGACGCTGGTGTCGAACTACATTCCCGAGGGCATGTCGGTGCAGCTCCAGTCGGAGAACGGCATGCTCGGCATGGGGCCATTCCCGTTCGAGGGCGAGGAGG
>NZ_JAKSYF010000092.1:0-23674 GCF_022829745.1 Methylobacterium sp. E-016 | reverse complement strand
GGTCCGCACGCTGTTTCTACTGAATGCGGTGACGGGTGACGAGTTCACCCAGGCGATCATCGCCCTGAACGCCGCGCGCGCCGCAGGCATCGAACGGGTCGTCTACCTGTCGGTGTTCGATGCCGACCGCGCCGTCAACGTCCCGCATTTCGCGGTGAAGTTCGGGGCCGAGCGCATGCTGGAGGCGATGGGCTTCAGCGCCACAATCCTGCGCCCGAGCTACTTCATCGACAACGAGGTCATGATCAAGGACGTGATCATGAACTACAACGTCTACCCCATGCCGATCGGATCAAAGGGCGTCGCCATGGTCGATGCACGCGATATCGCCGAGGTCGCTGCGATCGAACTGGTCCGCCGCGACCAAGCTCCGGGCAAGCTACCGATCGAGACCATCAACCTCGTTGGTCCCGACACGCTGACCGGCGCAGACGCAGCGGCGATCTGGACCGAGGTACTGGGCCGCCCGGTGACCTATGGCGGCGACGATCCGAGTGGGTTCGAGGCGAACATGGCGACGTTCATGCCGAAGTGGATGGCCTACGAGATGCGCCTGATGGCCGAGCGCTACGTCAGCGACGGCATGATCCCGGAGGCGGGCGACCGCGAACGGCTGACCGGCATCCTCGGGCGCCCGCTGCACACCTACCGTGACTTCGCCGCCGCGCTGGTTGGCTAGGTAACAGCGACTGCCAGGGCAGTCGTATCCTTTGCGGCAATGCTTAGCGAGGGCGAGGCTCCAACCTCGCCCCAAGCCCCCAACGCTGCTGCTTTGAAGTCCGCCATTACCGGCTGATGTCAGCTTCCCCTTGATGCTACCCGGAACCGGTCAGACTGTTTTCCACCCAACCATGTCGTAGAAGTCGACCGACGTCTGGCTCCAAAGCAGACGCCCAGAGCGCAATGGCTCGTCGTCTATCGGGCCATGGCTTCTATTGCGTGGTGCGAGCCACCGAAACGAGTTGCGATGAAGTCCAAGAAGGAACGCAGCTTGGGGGTGATGCGCCGATCCGGGGCGTAGAGGATGTGCATAGGATGCGTCGGGGGCTCGTAGTCCGGCAGCAAGTGGACGAGCCTTCCCGATACGAGGGCGTCCCGGACCAGCGATGCCGGTTGCAGCAGGATGCCCATTCCCGCCTCGGCCAGGTTCAGGAGGGCCTGGCCGTTGTTGACGATGTGCCGGCAGGAGACATCGATGGTGGCCGTACCAGTCGGTCCGAGGAAGGACCACTGGGTCCGCGTCGAGCCGTAGGCGAAGCCGAGGCATTCGTGCCCCCGCAGGTCATCGGGCGTCGCCGACGCGCCTCGTGCCTCGACATAGGCGGGGGCTGCGCAGAGGACCATCCTCATGGGCTGCAGCGACCGGGCGATGAGGCCGCTGTCACCGAGGGGCCCGACGCGGAACACGGCATCGTATCCCTCGTCGATCAGGTCGACCGTCCGGTCCGCGAGCGACAACTCGACCTCAACCCCGGGATTGGCAGCTAGATACCCTGGAAGCACCAGGGCCAGTTCATGGGCTCCGAACGTGACCGGGGCATTCACCCGGATACGCCCGCGCGGGATGGCCAGGCTCTCCGCCGCCAGGGCCTCCGCCAGGATGGTCCGCACCCGTTCGTGGAAGGCACGTCCCATCTCGGTGACGCTCTGGCGGCGGGTGGTACGGTTGATGAGCTTGACCCCAAGGTGATCTTCCAGGGTCCGCACGTGCTTGCCGACCATCTGGGACGACATCGAGAGCGCGTCGGCGGCGGCCGAGAAGGACCCTGCCTCGACGGCCTTGGCGAAGATGGCCATGCTCGCGAGCCGGTCCATGATTTGAAACCTGTTGTTTCAAGTGCGTGCGTGGAATGGCGATTTATCCATCGGACGCCATGCCTCACAACCCCTCCAACGCCCACGGGGCGGCGTATCGGAGGTTAAGCACATGACCGTCGCGATCATCGGCACCGGCAACATGGGAAGCGGCATGGCCCGGCTTCTCGCTTCAAAGGGCATCGACGTCACCATCGGTCATCGGGACCCCGCCAAGGCCGCCGCTCTCGCCAGCGAGATCGGTCCTCGCGCCCAGGGCGGGGGTACGCAGGCCGTTGCGAAGCTCGCCGACATTGTCGTCCTGGCGGTGAACTACGGCTCGGCCGGAGAGGCCCTGAAGGGGACAGGCGACCTTACCGGGAAGATCGTCGTCGACATCTCGAACCCGATCACCCCGGACTACAAGGCGCTCACAGTCGGGCACACCACATCCGCCGCCGAGGAGATCCAGAAGCTGGTTCCGGGCGCGAGGGTCGTGAAGGCCTTCAACACGATCTTCGCCCAACTGCTGCCCGCCGAGGCGCGCGAGGGCCGGGAGGTGCAGGTCTTCGTCGCCGGCGACGACGAGGCCGCCAAGGAGGCAGTCTCCGCCCTGGCATCTTCCGTCGGGTTCACCCCTGTCGATGCTGGCGCGCTGAGCAACGCCCGCTACCTGGAGCCGGTCGGCGAGATCAACATCCACTTCGGGTTCTTCCTCGGCTGGGGAACTTCAGCGGCCCCGGCCTGGATCAAGGCGGCCTGAGTCGCTCCTGGCCTTCCATTCACGGAGTCTGTCATGTCACGCATCGTACGCTTCCACGAGATCGGTGGTCCCGAGGTCCTCAAGGTCGAGGATGTCGAGGTGCCCGCCCCCAAGGCCGGCGAGGTCCAGATCCGGGTGAAGGCCATGGGCCTGAACCGGGCCGAGGTCATGTTCCGTACCGGCCAGTACGTCACCCAGCCGACCTTTCCCGCCACCACCGGCTACGAGGCCGCGGGCCTCGTCGAGAAGATCGGCCCTGGCGTCGAAGGCTTCTCGGTCGGCGACAAGGTCAGCGTCGTGCCCTGCTTCATGCTGGGCGAATACGGCCTGCACGGCGAACTCGTGAATGCTCCGGCCTTCGGCGTGGTGAAGCACCCGGAGAGCCTGTCCTGGGAGGACGCCGCAGCGACCTGGATGATGTTCGTCACGGCCTACGGCGCCTTGGTCAACATCGCCAAGATGCGAAAGGGCGACGTGGTGTTGATCCGGGCGGCCTCGTCGAGCGTTGGGCTTGCCGCCATCCAGGTCGTCAACATGCTCGGCGGTGTCTCCGTCGCGCTCACGCGGGGTAGCTCGAAGCGGGAGACGCTTCTCGCAGCGGGGGCCCAGCACGTCATCGCCACGTCCGAGCAGGACCTCGTCGCCGAGGTCAGGAGGATCACCGACGGCAAGGGCGCCCGCATGGCTTTCGACCCGGTCGGGGGGCCCGAGGTGCCGAAGATCCTCGATGCGCTCTCGCACTTGGGCATCTTCTTCCAGTACGGCGCCCTCGACGTTGCCGACGTGCCGGTGCCGGTTCTGTCGCTCCTCGGGAAGAACCTCACCATCCGGGGCTACCAGCTCTTCGAGATCACGACGGACCCGGAACGGCTGGAGCAGGCCAAGGCCTTCATCGTCGAGGGGTTGGCCTCGGGCGCACTGAAGCCCGTCATCGCACAGACCTTTAAGCTCGATGAGATCGTGCAGGCGACCCGCTTCATGGAAAGCAACGAGCAGGTCGGGAAGATCGTGGTGACGGTCTGAGTGGCCGACACTGAACTAATCATCGGAAACGGCCTCACTCCGGCGAGGCCGTTTTGCACGTCCGCAATTGCTGTCGAGTTGATTGAAAGCAGCCCTTCCGCTGGCCACCCATGCCGGTCGTACCAATGGCCGTCGACGCCTTCCGGAAGCGGTCATTTGTCGGTCATCCGGCAACCTCGGCTCAAGGAGGTAAGCGGGCCGTGACCCTTCGGTCCGAGAGACTACGCCAACTGTACATCCATCCACGATGCTTGCCGGTGTTCCGCGACGGCTTACGCTTCGCCGGCCGCTATAGCCCGCATGGTCCGCGGCGCATGCGGAGGCCCGCGATCCTCAGTCCCATGCACCGTCATGCACCCGTGCGGCTTCCTCTTCGAGCATGCGTTCGATGACCTTAATCACAGCTTGACCAATCAGAAGCGAAACATGCTAATTGTCGCCATCGGTGATGGATATCACCCGGCCGTGATAAATGATCGATCAAAAGGCAATCTATTCTATTCCTTTCAATCAACTAACCATCAAATCGTCAGAAATTGATGAAAATTCGTTTCAGTGGCAGGCAATATTTGTAGTAATATGATATTAGATATGATCAAATGACAAAATTCAAAACAAGGATTGGATGTAGGATTACCTCAATTCAACCCACGTCGAGGCGTGATGCAGCATGCACTGACCCGAAAGCTGGAAGGCTTCGAGGACCTGTCGGATGACGATCGTCGGGCCCTGGATGGCTTGGTGTCGCGCATCCAAGAGGTTGGTCCACGCGTCGATCTGATCCAAGAGGGTGGCGAACCCGAGAATGTTCATCTGATCCTCGACGGCCTCGCCTGCCGCTACAAGGTGCTGCCGGACGGCAAACGCCAGATCATGTCCCTCTTGGTTCCAGGAGATTTCTGCGACCTGAACGTGTTCATCCTCGACCAAATGGACCACAACATCGGCACGATCTCCCGGTGTCAGGTCGTCGACATACCGCGTCGGGCGATCGAGGAGATCACCGGGTCCCATCCTCAGATTACACGGGCCCTCTGGTGGTGCGCCCTCGTCGACGAGGCGGTGCTGCGCGAATGGCTAGTCAACCTCTTTGGCCGTGCCCCGGAGCAGCGGATCGCTCACCTTCTCTGCGAGCTGCTGGTCCGGCTCGATGTAGTCGGAAAGGTGACTAACGACAGCTACGCCTTCCCGTTCACGCAGGTCGAGCTTGCGGACGCGATAAGCTTGTCCGCCGTCCACGTGCACCGCACGCTGCGAGAGCTTCGTGACCTCGGCCTCATCACGATCAAACAGCGCGTTCTGACGATCCACGATGTCGAGCAACTGAAGGCGTTCTGCCGGTTCACGCCGAACTACCTCCACCTCAAGAACACCCGCTGGGGCGCACGCCGGAGCGAGCCGTGGCTGAACCAGCTCAGGGGAAGCTAGGCATGGATGCGCGCGACAACGTCGAGGCGTTGCTCATGTTGCAGCCGATCGCTGTCGACACAGGCAGCCCGAATTGGGAAGGGCGATTGTTTCTTGCCAACGGCATGCTGATCGCCGTGCTGGTGCGTCTCGATACCCCCGAATACGAGGTGGGCACCGGCTGGTTCGTCGAGGCCGCCTTCGGACGGCTTTTCGGGATCTCGGCACCGATCTTCGACACGCTGGAGGAGGCAACACGATGACTGCGACAGCACCGAAAAGCATGACTGAAGTAGCCACGTTGCAGGCCCCCTTCCACTCGGATGCCGCGATACCGTTCCCAGCAAAGCAACAAGCGTCCTCGAACCCGCTGATCCTCAAGCTCGAACACGCCTGCGCTCTCGATGAGACCGACAAAGCCGCGCTGCGGGCCCTCTCGACCACAACCCGGAAGTTCGAGGCCGATCGCGATCTCTGTCGTGAGGGGGACCGCCCTGAGACCGTGCATCTCGTCGTGGAAGGCCTCGCGTATCGCTACAAGATCCTGCCCGACGGCAAGCGCCAGATCCTGGGCCTGCTGCTCCCGGGGGACTTCTGCGACCTGCACGTGGCGATCCTGGCGCGGCGCGACCACAGCATCGGCACTTTCACACCTTGCGATGTGACGGAGATCCCGCGCACGACGATCGTCGACCTGATCACGACACAGCCTCATATCGCGCATGCCTTCTGGTGGGCCACCCTCGTCGACGAGGGGATCATGCGCGAGTGGATGGCCAGCATGGGCCAGCGACAAGCGGCCAAGATGGTGGCGCATCTCTTTTGCGAACTGCTGGTCCGCTTGCAGGCTGTCGGCCGTGCGACGGCGAGCAGCTACGAGCTACGGATGACGCAGAACGAGCTTGCTGACGTGTTCGGGATCACAGTCGTGCATCTCAACCGCACGCTGCGCGATCTGCGCGCCGAAGATCTGATCGTGCTAAAAAGCGGGCGGCTTGACATCCCTGACGTTGCGCGCCTGAAAGGCTTCTGCGGCTTCAACCCCAACTACCTGCACTTCGATCTTCGCTCAGCAGAAGCTTAAGCTGGATTGAAGCCATGCGGGAAGCTGAAAGCGACGAAAGTAGCTCTACAGCTTACGTGCCTCCATCGTGACTCTAGCATTCATGATGGGATCCCCATAGGCATCGTGAGCGTTCGCGGTGAAAACGGTTCTACCTTTATTCCTGTCTTCATCGTGAAGCATGGTCGCAAGTAGCTGGCGTATATCTTGTGCAAAATCATCGGTTCCAGAAAGTACAAGACCTTCATTCTCATGTGACCGTGCTTTATCTGATGTAGATATGAAATAACTCGGCATGATTGCTTCCGTTCACTGAGTTAAAGTTCAGTTCCAGGCCGGATTTGGCGTGGTGCTACCCCATGAATTTTGGTGAAGCTGGACTGTTCGGGATCGCCTTGGACTTGGCGACCCTACTCCGCATAACTGATGCGGCGACGATGACGACGATCAGGGTCATCATTGCCAAGCCGGCGATGAGGTATTCATTGCCTGGCATGTCAAATACCCACATTAGCTGAGGTCAGGACCTCGATTGCTTGTCTTAGTGCTGTGCGGCGGCATCGCATGGCGGCTGATCCCAAAGGACCTGCCGCCGCGTTCGACCACGTTCGGCTACTTCAGCCGCTAGCGCGACGAGGGGTTGTTTGCTCGTATTAACCACGACCTTGTCATGGCGGACCGCGAGCGTGTCGGACGGGAAGCCTCACCCACGGCTGCGGTGCTCGATATTCAGAGCGTCAAGACCACCGAGAGCGAAGGGCCGTGCGGCTACGACGCCGGAAAAAAGATCGAGGGCCGCAAGCGTCAGGCCCTGATCGACACGGATGGACGCGCTCTCGTCCTCGACCCACAGCCCGCCGACGTGCAGGATCGCGAAGGTGCCGGACCGGTGCTGCGCCTGTCGCGGCGGATCTTCCCGTTCATCGCCAAGGCCTTCGCCGATGCAGGCTATGCCGGCGACAGGCCCGCGACCACAACGATCATCACTGTCGACATCGTGCGCAAACCCAAGGATCAGTCGGCTTTGCCGTGCACCCGCGCAGATGGGTGGTCGAACGCTTCTTTGGCTGGATCAGCCGCAACCGCCGCCTCTGGAAGGACCCGGAGGCGACCCTCGCTTCAGCTCAAGCCTTCCTCTACGCCGCCGCTGTCATGATCCTCGTTCGACGGCTGGGATGCGCCTCATGACTTATCGGACGGACTCTAAAAGAAGCGCAGTTCGTCATGCGAAGTGTCAGTCATTACCTCAGCTAAATAAAATATCTAATACCAATCGGTGATGACGAAGACTCTTGGCGTTCCGTCGCGCGGGCGGATCAGATTCGATGGGTTGGACCGGAGGGTTTGCCATGTCGGCTGCGTTGCCGTTGCGCAAGGACTTCAACGCCGACGCCCTGCGCCGGCTGGTCCGGACGAGCCGGGAGGCTGGCCAGGGCCGCCGACTGCTGGCGCTGGCTTCGATCTACGCGGGCTGCAGTCGCACGGACACGGCCCGGATCGGGGCGGTGGGTCTGCAGACGGTGCGCGATTGGGTCGTGGTCTTCAACGCGCAGGGCCCGGCCGGGCTGATCGACCGCACGGCCCCCGGCGTCCCGCCCAAACTGGACGCGGCACAGCGGCGGGCTCTGGCGCGGGCCATCGAGGAAGGGCCCGAGCCGGACCGGCACGGGGCGGTGCGCTGGCGGCTGAAGGATCTGGCCACCTGGGCCTACGCCAGCTTCGGGATCAGCCTGGACGAGAGCACGGTGGGGCGCACGGTCAAGGCGCTCGGCTTCCGCAAGCTGTCGGTGCGCCCGCGCCACCACGAGCAGGACCCGGCCGCCCTGACGGCGTTCAAGAACCTCCCCGCCGCCGTAGCGGCGATCCGTGCGAAGCTGCCGCTCGGGACCGCCATAGAACTGTGGTGGCAGGACGAGGCGCGCGTCGGCCAGAAGAACACCCTGCCGCGACGCTGGGCGCGGCGCGGAACGCGGCCGTCTGCGCCCAAGGACCAGCGCACGGCCTGCGCCTACATCTTTGGGGCGATCTGCCCCGAGAAGGGCAAGGGCGCCGGTCTCGTCCTATCCCGCTGCGACAGCGAGGCGATGAACCTAACCCTCATCGAGATCAGCCGCTGCGTCGCGCCCCGCGCCCACGCCGTGCTGATGCTCGACGGGGCGGGCTGGCATGTCGCCCACGACCTCGTCGTACCCGCCAACATCACGCTGCTGCCGTTGCCCGCCTGCGCGACCGAACTCACAACGGTTGAGAATGTCTAGCAGTTCATCCGGGACAACTGGCTTGGCGACCGGATCTTCGTCTCCTACGACGACATCGTTGATTGCTGTTACGACGCCTGGAACAGGCTCGTCGCTCAGGCCTGGAAAATCATGTCCCTCGGTCTGAGTTCGTGGGCCTATCGGTCATGATCACCGCCGATTGGCATAAGGTCGTTTGTCTGACTGATTTGAGTAAATTGACATTCTCTCTGCTGACTTTTCTCTACAGCGCGGTCGGGGCCTTTTGACAGTCAAGCTGAGATGCGTACTGGCGGGTCCGCTCGATAAAAAATTCGCCTCTATTTTAGGCGAATTATATTTCAAAGGCCGTAAGTTATTGAGCTAGCACCATTTTTTATATATACTTGATTTATATCTCTAGTTAATAATTAATTTAAAACAGTAAAATGATAGTTCTGGAGAGCTGTTATAATGCTTTAATAAAAAGCAAGAGAAGCCCTAAGATTAGTCAAATGACGCTTCCTCTTCGCCTGAACTTACAGATTATCCATGATATAAAGCTTGTTTTTACACTGCAAGAAGTGCCCGTAACTTCCCTGAAGGATTGTTCGACATGGCTGCCGACACGACCAACAGGTTAATGACCATATTTAGAGGTTTAACCGTCTCCACGGGGGCTGTTCTACTTTTCATGCCTCTCCAAGCTACCGGCGCCGGCGTCGTTTTTGAGAAAGCCGATCCTGCAACGCCGATCATCGCGACACGGGATACAATTAAAAACATAAACTTACTCCATGAGGGAGATAAGCTTAGGCTTGTGTTTTACGAAAGACTGGAGAATGATGAGGACAAGTGGCGTGGCGGCCGCAATGCGGTCCCGAGAGGATTTCATCAGAGATCCGAACTCACTGGTGAATACGTTATTGGCGAGGACGGCACCGTCTCGTTGCCAATGCTCGGCCGATTTCCGGGAGCCGGCCTTACGCAGGATGCGTTCCTGGCGTCACTATCGATGCCTTTCGAGGACCTGATCGGCCGCAAGGGTTTCGTTAATGTCGTAGCGATTGAGCATCGACCTATATATATTGTGGGCCCAGTTAAAAACCCGGGGGCATTCAAGTTCGAGAGCGGCATGACGGTCCTTCATGCGCTCGCTTTGGCCGGTGGACTTCGAGAGAAGGAGCCGGAGGCTTGGCAAAGAATAGAGTTTGGACGCGAGGTCGAGCGGCTGCAACGCAACCTCGACCGAGCTAAACGGCTGATCGCCCGTACTACTGTGCTTCAAGCGGAACGCGACGACGTATCGGTGTCCCAGGGCGACTTGGCATCTCTCGCAGGCAAGGCTGGGGCAGCCGCTCTGGTCGGTGAAGAATCCTGGCAGCGCAACCTCACAACCATGAGCCGAGGTGCTCAGGAGAATGCGCTCAAGACTGCGCTAGTTAACGCGCGTACCGACTTGGCTTCTCGCTCCGATCGACTCGGACCTCTCGATGCCACCATCGCCATGCGCGTCGAGCGGGTTACGGGCATGACGAACCTCGCGGACCGCAACGTCATTGGGCGGCCAGTGCTCATCCAGGCTCAAAGTGAACTTGGTGACGCCCAAGACCGTCGCCAACAGGCCCTTCTAGATCTTGAAGGAGCCCGCAAGCGGGTTGCTGACAGCGAGCGGGATCTCGAAAGGTTTCGCCTAGAAAACAGACTTGAGGTGAGCAAGGTGGCTTCGGTGGCTAAGCGGGAGGCCACCGATACGCTCGACGAGGGTCAAGGTCTCCTTGACGTCGTTAAAGCGCTCTCGTCCGAGCATGGTCCGTCCGATGTCGATGGTGAGCTGGAATATGAGATCGTGCGCAGGAATGCCGGCGGCGCCGTAATTCTTCCAGTATCTCCGACCGCGATCCTTCTGCCAGGGGACCTCGTTCGGCTCAAGCAGCCTGACCGTGCGCCATCTGTTGCTCCTGTCGCGTTCCACTCCGTGCCCGGGAGCGAAGAAAGCTCTGTCCTTTCGCAGACGATACTCGGCCCCAACACCACGGGTAGCCTCCAGTCCATCATCGCGCGTCCGGGAGCACCCGTACTACTATCCCCTGATGCGACCAAGGTGATCCAACCCTCGCCCCCACGGCCCATCTCAACCGTTCATCCGTCGCCTCCCGCAAGGCCGGAAGACGTCAAGGCTGCGCGTTCTATCGCCGGCAACAGCGACAACCGCCAATAATCTCTACCCATCGCCAATGTTCCTGGCCTCGGCCAGACCTGCAATGCCCGACGTCCGAAATAACTGGACGCCGCACCCTCGCGCTCGGAGAAATACAAGATGGACGCTCTCATCAACTCCAAATCCGACTCCCGCGTCGAACATCTCTCAGAAATCATCATACAGGAGGGCGGCCCCGACCTCCTGAGCGTACCTGCGGTCGCCCTGCTCGTACAGCAGCACGTACCAGTCCCCCAGGTGAGTGTCGTAATCCCCACGTTGAACGAAGCAGAGAACCTGAGGTGGCTCCTTCCCCGACTTCCTGACTGGCTCGCCGAAGTCATCATCGTCGATGGGTGTTCGACGGATGCGACAGTCGCCGTTGCTAGGGAACTGAAGCCCGAAGCGAAGATCGTTCTTGAGACCCGACGTGGAAAGGGAGCGGCCCTCCGAGCTGGTTTCGAGGCCGCCACAGGGGATGTCATCGTCATGATGGACGCCGACGGTTCCATGCATCCCGACGAGATCATCCGCTTCGTGGCCGCCTTGATGACAGGAGCCGACTTCGCGAAGGGCTCGCGCTTTATGCAAGGTGCGGGAACCTCCGACATGACGCTGTTCCGACGCACTGGAAACCTAGGACTGACATTGGCCGTGCGCAGCCTCTACGGAAGTTCTTTCAGCGACCTTTGCTACGGCTACCTGGCCTTCTGGCGTTGCCATGTGCCCCTACTGCACTCAGACTGCGATGGTTTCGAGATCGAGACGCTGATCAATATTCGGGCCCTCAAGGGCAAGCTTAAGATCGTCGAGGTCGCGAGCTACGAATCCGACCGCATCCACGGGACCAGCAATCTGCGCGCCATCCCCGACGGCTGGCGCGTGTTGAAGACGATCGTCCGCGAGCGGGTCGGCCGCGGAACGCCTCTTCCCGTCGTGGAGGCCGCCTGAGATGCTCGACCGTCCCGACGGCGCGGAGCGCCCGCTCAAGATCCTCATGGTCAGCGCACGCTACCTCCCCTTCACGGGTGGTACGGAGACCCATGTCCACGAGGTTGGGACGAGGCTGGCCGATGCCGGCCACGCGGTGACGGTCCTGACGGCTGATCCAGACAGCAGCCTCCCGGCCGAGGAGCGCGTCGGGACGATGCAGGTGGTCCGAGTGCGCGCTTACCCCAAGGGCCGGGACTGGTGCCTCGCACCAGGGCTGCTACGGCACGTCGCCGGTCGGGTCGGGCGGGAGAGCGACGTGATCCATATCCAGGGCTACCACACGCTGGCGGCACCGTTCGCCATGCTAGCCGCCAGCCTTCACGGCACCCCGTTCGTGCTCACCTTCCATAGCGGGGGTCATTCCTCGGCGGCGCGCGTACGGGCACGTGGCCTGCAGCAGGCCATCCTCGGACCGCTTGCATCCCGTGCCGCCCAGCTCATCGGCGTGTCAGAATTCGAGGCCGCGCACTTTAGCACGAGCATGGGGATCGACAGGGACCGCTTCGTCGTCGTTCCCAACGGGGCGAGCCTGCCGAAGGCCGATGCGGGGGCAACCCCTTGCCCCGACCGGCCGCTCGTGGTCTCGCTCGGGCGGCTCGAACGCTACAAGGGCCACCACAGGGCCATCGAGGCGTTCGTCCATCTCCGTCGGAAGCATCCCGGCGCACGCCTCCGCATCCTCGGCGAGGGTCCCTACAAGGCCAAGCTGATCGAGATGATCTCGCAGCATGGCCTCTCCGAGGTCGCGACCGTTGGTGCCATCGCGGCGAGAGACCGGGGCGCGATGGCGACGTTCCTCTCGACGGCCTCCCTCGTCGTCCTGCTCAGCGACTACGAGGCTCATCCAGTGGCGGTGATGGAGGCCCTCTCGCTCGGACGGCCCGTCCTAACCAGCGACACGTCCGGCTTCCGCGAGTTGGCGGAGCGCGGCCTAGTCCGTTCCCTGCCGCTCGAAACCCCACCGGAGGCGGTGGCCGCAGCCATGTCCAAACAGATGGCCCACCCAGCCACTGCGGCAGTCTCGCTTCCCAACTGGGACGAGTGCGCCGCCAAGCTCCTGGCGATCTACAGGTGCGTCGTGGCCGGCAAGGGCGCGGCACCCGCCCCCTCCGAGATGCCCGCCATGGATGGCGCTCGGTGAACGCGGCGGCACAGGGCTCCACGCTCGCCCCCGGGCGGGACAGGAAGGGCATCGCCATGGCTCCCTTCCGCGCAGCCCTGCGCCTGATCGGTTGGGGAAGCCCGGCCCTAGTGCATGCGTCGGAAGGCGAAGGCATCTCGTTGCGTCGGACGGCGCTCCTGTCGCTCGGCGCCGGTCTTTCGCTCTGCATCGCCGCCTTCGCGGCCAACGCGAGCCGTACTGGATGGCCGCATGCGGTCGAGACGTTCTACCTCGCCATCGCGCTCTTGTTCCTCCCTTTCGCCATGCGCGCGCTCTCGGCCGGGACGGGACGGACGGAGCAACTTGCCAACCTACTCCTCCTGACCCTCGCCCTGTTCGCCATCAAAATGATCCGCGAGCCGACCGGTTTCATTGATCACGACGAGTTCCTGCACTGGTCGACCGCGAACGGCATCGTCGAGACCGGACGCCTATTCGGCGAGAACCCGCTGCTGCCAGTCAGCCCGCTGTATCCGGGCCTTGAGCTCGCTACCACGGCGCTCACGCACCTCTCGGGACTAAGCGTGTTCGAGGCCGGTTGCATGGTCCTGGCCGTCGCGCGCCTGACGTTCGTGGGCGCGCTGTTCCTGACCTACCAGAGGATATGCGGCAGCGCCCGGATCGCGGCGTGCGGTTGCCTGGTCTACATGGGCGCCTCGACATTCCTCGTCTTCGACGTGCAGTTCTCCTACGAGAGCCTCGCGGTCCCGCTCGTGGCGGCCCTGCTGCTGGCAGACGCCCGCTCCCAAGGCGCGGACCGCGCGCGGCACGTCCTGGTGATCATGCCGGTCCTGTTCGCCGCCCTGGCCGTGACCCATCACATGACGGGGTTCTTCGCTGCCATCCTGTTCAGCGGGCTCGCCGTCCTCGAACTGCTCCGCCGCGGGGTGAGCGGCAAGGCAAGGATCTGGGCGTTCGTCACGGCGGCGCTCTCGGTCACGCCGCCGCTGCTTTGGTCCCACTACGTGGGCAACCCGACGACGGGATACCTCGGCCCCGTGGTCGAGTCCGGCGTGCGCGAGGCACTGAGCATGCTCACCATGTCCATGGGCCGGGTTCCCTTCGTGTCCGAGGACGGTTCCGTCGCCCCGATGTGGCAGCGGCTGGTCACGGTGGGCTCGGTGGGCCTCACCTGCCTCGGGCTGCTCCTCGGTTTCGTGCGCGCACTGTCCATGGCGGGCCTGCCGATGCGCGGCCGGCTGCCGGACGCCCTCTCTGGGATCAGGGACTGGGGCAACAGCCGCCTCCTCCTCCTAACGCTCGTCACCCTCGCCTTCCCGCTCAGCATCGTCTTCCGCCTCACCCGCAGCGGCTGGGAGATCGGCAACCGCATTGGGCCCTTTTCCTTCCTGGGCGTCGGCATCGTTGCCGCCGTCGCGGTCGCCTTCTTCCGCCCCGATGGGGGGTACGGCTCAGTCCGCAGGACGGTCCTCGCGGTAGGTGCCCTCTGCGTCCTCGTGGGCGGCATCATCAGCTCCCAGGGGCCGCGCATCCTGGTGCCCGCCGAGTTCCAGGTCTCCGCGGATTCCGCGTCGGTCGGTCCGATGGGTATTTCGTTCGCGTCGTGGACCAAAGAGTGGATCGGGCCGGGCCATGTCTTCGCGGCCGATCGCATCAATCGCCTATTGCTGGCGACCTACGGCCGTCAGCAGGTCGCGACCAGTCTCCAGGACGGGGTCGACACTGGGCAGGCCATCCTAGCGCCCACACTCGCGGATCCGGATGTTGCAAGGCTGCGGACGGGGGGCGTCGAGTACGTCACGGTCGACCGTCGGCTTTCCACCGGGCTCCCGGTCGTCGGCGTCTATTTCGACGGCGGGGCCAACGACAATTCCTATCGCCGGCCGCCAACCCCGGCCGCGCTGATGAAGTTCGACGAGGCCCCCCGCGTCGGGCGGGCCTTCGACGACGGCTACATCGTCACCTACGACATCCGGAGGCTCGATGCGCAGCGCTGAACGCCTCTCGCGACTAGCCCTCGGACTCCTGACGGTGGCCTGCGCGGCGATCGTCCTCTCCCCCGCCCCCCCATGGGCGCGTGCGCCCTTCGCGCTGCTCCTGGTCCTGTGGCTGCCCGGACGTAGCCTCATCGGGCTGGCCCTTCCGGCCACCGCCTGGGACGCCGAGGCCCGCGTCATTGCGGTCGCGCTCAGCCTCTCCCTCACGGTGGTCACGGGGCTTGCGCTGAACGTCGTGGGGTCCCTCGATGCCCCGGGCTGGGTGCTGTCCCTCGCGGGCATCGCCATCCTGGGTCTCGCCGCAACGCCGTCCGCGGCATCCCGGGACGGCCATGGCGGACGGGGGGGCGCCGCCGGCCGTTCGTGGAGGATCGGTGACCTCGCCATCCTGGCGATCGGGCTCGCGATGGGCGGCGGGGCCCTCGTGTATGCCCGGGAAGGCGCGAACGCCCACGACCAGTACCGCTACACCGAGATGTGGCTGCTCCCTGTCGGACGTGCGCCGGGATCGAGCGCAACCCTGGGCCTGCGCAACGCGGAACGGATCAGGACGAGCTACGACATCGAGGTGCTGGACGGGGGCAAGCTGGTCGACCGCTGGCCCAGGATCGCCCTGGATGCGGGGGAGACGAGGACCATGCCGGTCAATGCCACGCGCGGCCCGGTCCACCGCCGGCTTGAGGCGCGCCTGTTCAAGGACGGCGAACGCGACCGCGTCTACCGCCAGGTCTGGATCGACGTCCCGCCTGAGGCCAACCCAACGACCGTGAGGGATTGATGCGTGTCCTCCTGCTGTCCCAGTTCCACGCTCCCGTCATCGGCGGCGAGGAACGCCACGTCACCTCGCTCGGCGAGGCGCTCGCCGAACGCGGCCACGAGGTAGCCGTGGCCACGCAGCGCCATCCCAGGCGCCCGGACGACCACGTCGAGGGCGGGGTAGCCATCCATGGCCTGCGCGGCACCATGCAGCGCAGCGCGGCCCTGTTCAGCGACGACGAGCGCCGGCACGCACCGCCGTTCCCGGACCCCGAGCTGACCCTCAACCTCGCCCGGCTCGTGCGCGAATTCAGGCCGGACGTGGTCCACGCCCACAACTGGCTCCTACACTCGTACCTCCCGCTGCGTCAGTTTAACGATGCAGCCTTTGTGGTCACGCTGCACGACTACGGCCTGGTCTGCGCCCGCAAGACCCTGATGCGCGGTCCGGAGCCGTGCCCGGGACCGTCGCCGATGCGCTGTTTTCCCTGCGCATCGCAGCACTACGGCAAGGCCGTCGGATCGCTGACCTACGCCGCCAACACGGTGTCGTCCCGGATCGAGCGGCGCCTGGCGGACCGGTTCATCGCGGTCAGCCGCGCTGTGGCCGAGAAGTGCGGTCTGCCCGGCGGCCGCACCCCCTACGAGATCCTGCCGACGTTCATCCCCGACGCGGTGGGCGACCTCGACCCGTCGCCGGATCCCCGCGTCGCCCTGCTCCCGGACGATGGCTATCTGCTCTACGTGGGCGACCTCAACCGCAACAAGGGCGTTTCGGTCCTCCTGAAGGCCTACGCGTCGCTCGGGGACGCCCCGCCCCTCGTGATGATCGGGCGGCGGTGCGCGGACATGCCCGACGAGTTGCCGCCCAACGTCACGGTCTTTGAGAGCTGGCCGCACGCCGCGGTCATGCATGCCTGGAGCCGCTGCCTGTTCGGGATCGCGCCCTCAGTATGGCCGGAGGCATGCGGCACCATCGTGATGGAGGCCCATGCCGTCGGCCGGCCGATGATCGCCAGCGACATCGGCGGGCTCTCGGACCTAGTCGACCCAGGCAAGACGGGGCTCCTTGTCCCTGCGGGGGACGACGTGGCGCTCGCCGACGCGATGTCGACCATGATCCAGGATCCCACCCGCCGCGAGACGATGGCGCTGGCCTGCCGGGCGCGTGCGGAGCTCTTCATGGCGAAGACCATCGTGCCGCGGATCGAGCGGATCTACGACGAGCTCGTCCCACGCCCGACCCCGAGGGCGGAGTGCCAACTCTCCCCCGTTGGAACCTGAGGCCGCCATGCACGACGAACCCATCCCGAGCGCCAGCGTGGTGATCTGCTGCTACAGCGACGGCCGCTTCGCCGACGTCGTCGCCGCCGTGCGGTCCATCCAGGCCCAGGTCCCGTCCGCACCCGAGGCGGTGGTCGTGGTGGACCACAACCCGGCGCTCCGATCGCGCCTCGAAGCCGTCCTGCCGAGGACGCACCTGATCGAGAACAAGGGACCGAGGGGGCTGTCTGGCGCTCGCAACGCCGGCATCGCGGCCACGAGGGGCGAGATCGTCGTCTTCCTCGACGACGACGCCGTGGCGGCGCCCGAGATGGTCCTGCGCATGGCCGAGGCATCGTGCGACCCTGCGGTCCTGGGCGTGGCAGGACGCATCGTGCCCCGGTGGGACGGGGGCGCGCCGTCCTGGTTCCCTGACGAGTTCCTGTGGGTCGTCGGCTGCACCTACGCCGGGCATCCGTCGGGCACGGTCCGCAACCCCATCGGCGCGGCCATGGCCGTCCGCCGCTCCGTCTTCGCGACGGTCGGGGGCTTCGACACCCGGATGGGCCGCACCCACGCCGCACTGCCGCTGGGATGCGAGGAGACGGAACTCGCGATCCGCGCGGGCAAGGCGATCCCGGGGGGGCGATTCGTGCACGTACCGGAAGCCTCCTGCCTCCATCGGGTGCCGGACGGGCGGGGAACGTGGGGCTACCTCGCGACTCGATGCTGGGCGGAGGGCACCTCGAAGGCCGTCCTTTCACGGGTCGTCGGGACAGGGCAGGCCCTGTCCTCTGAGCGCGCCTACGTCCGCAGCGTGCTCCCGGCGGGTATCGCCAGCGGCCTCCGCCGGGCCCTGCGCGGCGACGCGGCCGGGATCGGACGCGCGGCTGCCATCGTCGTTGGGTTCTCGTTCACGGCGGCCGCCTACGCCGCGGGTCGCGCCGGGCAGGCGCTGTCCCGAGGCCCGGGATCCGCCGCGGTCCCCGCGCCGGAAAGACTTTCATGAGCCGCTCAGCCCCGGCGCCGGACATGGGACTTGCGGGCCTGCGCGGTCTAGTCGTGCGGAACGCGTCCCTGCTGCTCAACGCTGGCGCGCTGGCGTTCGGCACCATCGTCACTGCCGTCCTCGGGTTCGCCTACTGGTTTGTGGCGGCGCGGTCCTTCACGCCCGAGGCGGTGGGCGTCGCCGCGGCCGCGGTCTCCATGATGAGCCTTCTCGCCCAGGCCGGTGAGACCGGGCTTGGGCCGATGCTCATCGGTCATGTCCCGCGACGTCCCCAGGACGCGGGCGCCCTCATCTCCACCGCCCTAGCGGCGGCGGCCATCGGCTGCGTCGCCGTAGGGCTCTGCTACGGCGGCCTCGCCCAGCTCCTCCCCATCGGCATGGGCGACCTGCTCGCTGGAGCTTCGGGCTGCATCCTGTTCGCCGCCGGCGTCGGCGTGACCGGGATATCCCTCGTCGTGGACCAGGCTTTCGTCGGCCTGATGCGAAGCGCGACGGCGATGTGGCGCGGCATCGGCTTCGCGGCGGGCAAGCTCGCGATGCTTTGCCTCGTAGCATGGCTCGTTGCTGGCGCCACTGGCGCGGACATCCTGGCCACCTGGATACTGGCCCAGGCCGCGTCGCTCTTAGTCCTCGCGGGCTCGATCCGGTTCCGGCACGGGACACAGGGAAGAGCATGGGCCCGCCCGAGCCTGACTATGCTGCGGCCCCTCGCCGGCGACATACTCGGGCACCATGCCGTCAACGTGGCGCTCCAGGTGCCGAGCCTCGCGCTCCCGCTCGTCGTGACCGTCGTGCTCTCCGCCGAGACGAACGCGGCCTTTTACGCCGGGTGGGCCGTGCTCAACGTCGCCTTCCTCGTGCCGGCCAGCCTCGCCACAGTCGTCTACTCGTCGGGGTCCGGCGATCCCGCGAGGATCGCCCCCGGCCTTAGGCTCTCCCTCGGGATCTCTGCGCTCACCGGCCTCGTCGCCGGCCTGGCGTTCCTCCTCGCCTCGCAGGCGATCCTCGGCCTGTTCAGCCCCCGGTACCCCGAGCTCGCCGGGACGAGCCTGTCACTTCTCGGGTTCGGAGCTCTGGCCGTCGGCGTCAAGTACCATTTCGTCGCCGTCGAGCGCCTGCGCGGACGCCTCGGGCCGGCCGCGATGGTCCTCGCTGCCGGCGGCACGCTGGAGCTCGCTGGCGCCGTCCTCGGCGCGCGGTACGGCGGCCTCACCACCCTCGTCCAGGGATGGCTCGCGGCGGCCTGCCTCCAGGCGGTCGTCATGGCGCCCGCGATCCTGCAGTCGGCGTTCCCGGCCGTCGCCGAGGCGGACGCCGCCCCTTCCCTGCACCCCCAGCGATAGGAACTCTCATGGCCAGATCGCGCACGACAGCACGGATGCTGCTCCTAGCCGGCCTCCTAGCCAGCCTCCTCGAAGGCCCCATCGCCACGCCCGCCCTGTCGGCGGAGGGGGCGGGGAAAGGTTTCGTCTCGCGGGAGGGGACAGGGTTCGTCCTCGACGGCAAGCCGTTCCGTGTCGCGGGCGTGAACAACCACTATCTCGCCTTCGGCTCGCGGGAGGAGGTGACGCGGGTGCTCGACGACGCCGTGGCGATGGGGGCCAACGTCGTCCGGACCTTCATCCAGCCGGTCATCGGCTCGCCTGACGGCTCGGTCCCGACGATCTGGAACTGGAAGTCCGAGGCCGACGCCAGCGACCTCGGCACGCGCGGGGCCTACGTCATGTCCTGGGACAAGGCCGCCGGCCGCGTCGCCTTCAACGACGGTCCCGACGGCCTGGCGCGGATGGACTTCGTCCTTGACGAGGCGCGCAGGCGCGACCTGAAGCTCATCGTCGCGCTCGTTGACTTCTGGGGCTACACTGGGGGCGCCCAGCAGATGTCGGCCTGGCACGGAAGCCGGGACAAGTACATGTTCTTCGGCGCGAGTCCGGAGACGCGCCGAGACTACAGGGACTGGGCCACCCACGTCCTGACGCATGTGAACGCCATCAACGGGAAGGCCTATCGCGACGACCCCACGGTGATGGCGTGGGAGCTCGCCAACGAGCCCGACATCCACCCGCTGCCGAACCTGGTCGCCTGGGTCAGGGAGATGTCCGGGCACGTCAAGTCTGTCGACCCCGCCCACCTTGTCGCCACCGGGCACGCCAATATGGCGGTCCCGTTCGCCGACCTGGAGCCCGACACCGTCGATTTCGGGACGTGGCATGGCTACGCCTCCTACGCCAAGATGACCCATTCCGACTTCGACGCCCTGATCCGGCGCAACTGCCGGTTCGCCGAGGAGCGGGGCAAGCCCATCCTCCTTGAGGAGTTCGGTGTCCCCCGGTCCGACCCGGGGCAGGCGGACGCCTACAAGACCTGGCTCGCGACCATCGCGGCCTCCCCGGCCTGCCCGGGCTGGGTGGTCTGGCGGCTCGTGTCGAAGCAGGACAGCGGCCGCTACCCGGAGGACGCCCATGACAAGTTCGACGTCCGCAACGACGGCGGCAGTACCTGGGATGTCCTGAAGGACGCAGCAGCCGCCGCCGGCGAGGCATCCAGGCGGCGCGCGGACGCGACGGCGCGATGAGGAGGGCCGTCGCCATCGTCGAGCACGCTATCGGGGTGGGCGCCGAGGCCGCGCCGTCCCCGGCCGTTTCGCCGCCGGGGTGGTGGTCCGCCTACCGGGCCGACTTCGCCCGGTACCGCGAGATGCGTCCGGGGACAACTACGCTCGTCCTCGTCCTGACCGAGCAGGGACTATGGGCGCTGCTGCAGTACCGGGCGGCGGCGGGCATCTATAGGTCTCGGCTGTTCGGTCCGCTCAAGCGGGCCGTCCTGCTCGGGGCCGGCATCGCGCAGAAGCTTATCGAGATGACCACCGGCATCTCCCTGCCCTACCGTGCCCGCATCGGCCCCGGGCTCTACATCGGGCACTTCGGGAACATCATCGTCCATGAGGACGCCGTCATTGGCGACACCTGCAACATCTCGCAGGGCGTGACGGTGGGCACCTCCGGCCGTGGCTCGAGACGCGGCGCGCCCGTGATCGGCAACCGCGTCTACGTGGCCACCAACGCGGTCGTAGCCGGTCGCATAGAGGTCGGGGATGACAGCGTGGTGGGCGCGAACTCCCTCGTCACCCGGGACGTCCCGGCCGGAAGCACGGTCCTCGGCGTCCCGGCGCTCATCGTAGGGCATCGCGGGTCTGCGGCCTACCTCGTTCCGCACCCCGGACCCATCCAGCATTGAGACGCGCCGTCCCGGCACCGCCTCCCACGCACAGGACGTAACCAGCCATGTACTTCGAACGCGACGCGACCCGCGAGACGACCCTCGAAGAGGCCAAGACCCTCTCGCCCGAGGTTGCTGAGGCGAACCTGACGATCCACCCCTACGTGATGTGCGGGGGATCGGGCACCCGGTTGTGGCCCCTGTCCCGGACATGCATGCCCAAGCAGTTCGTCTCCCTCGTGGAGGGTGATCCGACTACCTTCCAATCCACGGTCCTTCGCGTCGCCGGCGCGTGCGGCTTCGGGCGTCCCACGGTCGTCGCACCCGTCGCCAACAGACACGTCGTGGTCGAACAGATGCTCGCGGTGGGGGCGTGGGCCGACGTGATCCTCGAACCCGAGGGGCGCGATTCCTGCGCGGCGGTGGCCGTGGCCGCCCTGCATGCTTTCCGCCTCGCCCCCGAGGCCGTGGTGCTCGTCATGTCAGCGGACCACTTCGTCGACGACGTGACCGGGTTCGTCCGCGCATGCACCGAGGCCGCTGTCCTCGCTGGCGAGGGCCATGTTGTCGTCTTCGGCACAGCCCCCGACCGGGCCGCGCCGGAGTTCGGCTACATCCTCCCGGGCGAGACGATCGGCGCCGGCCCCGCCGCGCGGGTTGCACGATTCTTTGAGAAGCCGGATGCCGCCAGGGCCACCGCGCTGGCCTCCGACGGCGCCCTCTGGAACGCGGGCTACTTCCTGTTCCGGGCCGACGTTATGATCGAGGAGATGGACCGGCACGTCCCCGAGGTGATGGGCGCGGTCCGGGCGGCCCTGGACGGCGCCATCGCCGAGCGCGACGCGCTGAGCCTCGGCACGGCCGGGTTCGCTGACGCCCCCAAGCTGTCGTTCGACCGGGCGGTGATGGAGGCGACGGGTCGCGCCGTCGTGTTCCCAATTGGCTTCCGTTGGCTCGACATCGGGACGTGGGGGTCGCTCTGGGACGCCTCCGCCAAGGACGGGAACGGCAACGCCCTGCACGGACGCGTCCATGCCCGCGAGACGCGCGACAGCATCGTGCGCAGCCAGGGCGGCCTACTCACCGCGGTGCTAGGGCTTGAGGGGGTGGTCGTCGTCACCACCGACGACGCCGTGCTGGTCACAACGCGCGAGCGGGCGGGAGAGGTGAAGGAACTAGTGGGTGCGCTCCGGGCGGAGTCCTCGCCTGAGACCGACGACCACCTGCGAATGCACCGCCCGTGGGGCTGGTACCAGCGCATCGACGTCGGCGCGCGCTTCCAGGTCAAGCGGATCATGGTGAGACCGAAGGGGCGTCTCTCGCTCCAGAAGCACCATCACAGGGCCGAGCACTGGGTCGTGGTGCGCGGGACGGCCGAGGTGACCGTCGACGGGATCGTGACCCTCGTACACGAGAACGAGTCTGTTCAATTACCCATCGGCTGCGTTCATCGCCTCGCGAACCCCGGGAAGATCTCACTGGAACTCGTTGAGATTCAAGTTGGCAGCTACACAGGAGAAGATGATATCGTTCGCTTCGACGACGATTATGGACGTTGACCACGAATAAAGCACACAATTTTTTGTAAGAAAGTTGCCCATGCGGATCCGTCATGAACTATGCACGGGCTGTGATGCCTCTTTTACTGTCTTTGATGGAGAATGCGTTGTTGCTCGCCTTGACCCGGACACCCCGCGAGGGACCTGCAAGACACAGGGTTTCAAGAACGGGCAGGGTTGCCCCATTCTTCGTGCGTCAGCGAATCTTCCGCTGAGCAACATCAAGTCTAGCTCTACTCAATTAACGGAAAAGGATAGGCGCGTTTTCTCGGTGCTAACGAGGGAGTTCGCTACGCCGACAGATATCGCCTCACGCGCAAAGCTTCCCACCCGGATTCGGGCAAATTTAGCCACCGAGATATGCATACGCTTGGCGCGATATGGCCTTGTGGAAGGTCAAGTTACAGGAGAGAAGCGTCTATGGCGCTTACGAAATAGTTGATTTTCGCTCTTGGATGCTCCCTAGCAAGTTGATCCGATAAAGTGATGCAGAGGGCAATGGCAGGCAATGATAGGATCAGGTCTACGGTTTGGAAAATTCACACGCATCGCCACGCTACTGCGCCGTTATACTGGGTACGAGCGGTGAGGTCCTCGGGATGGCAAGGTTGAACGTGGAGGATGATCCAAGCGCGATTGTCAAAGCCAAAGCCATCGTAGGCGGCCACACAGTTGAGTTATGGGACGGTGTACGTTTTATTGAGATCTTCCCGTCAGTCGATTAGATCACATTGATGCTGTTTGTTTGATTAAGCCCAGGGCTGGCAATAGCACAACGCGATGTTGAAGGGCGACTAAGTGCTGATGCATATATTGATCCGGCAAGCGGAGGCCAACGACGCTTCAAGCTCGCCTGATCGGGCTCACGCCTTGACGATCAGCGACAGTGTGCATCCTCAAAATAGCCTTGACTGTCGTACGCTCTTAAAGCATGTCGTGGCTCCAATGTAAGTCGTAGCCGACGCTGCCGTTGCTCCAAAGCTCCGCAACGTCGGAATAGACCGCTCCTGTGCCGGCAGAGCTGATGCTCGCATGCGCATTGCCGACGGCGTGATCATCGAATTTGAGATCCGTGAGGTATAGATTGCGGTCATGCCCATGGCCGTCATTGGCGTCGTTGATGAACTGGAATGTGACGTTTGACGCTGCGGAGAAATCGCCGGTGAGGTTCACCACGTCCCAAGCGCCGGCAGCGTGACTGGCGTGAGCGGTCTGGACGCCGCCCACCTGGGCGCCATCGACCTTCACCACGAACTGCGCATCCTCACCGTAGGCATCCTGCGCCACGC
>NZ_JAKSYF010000076.1:0-58390 GCF_022829745.1 Methylobacterium sp. E-016 | reverse complement strand
TGGAGCAGATGCTGGCGCGGTTGAGGGGCGGCTCGCCGTCCTCCTGAAAAGCGTCCGAGAGGCCGCGCATCCCCTCGCCCCGCCTGCGGGGAGAGGGCCGCGACGACCTCGTCGTCGTCGCGGCGAGGCGGCAGCCGACGGTGAGGGGGCTTCGACGGCGGAGCCTCGTTCGTCCGCGCCCCCTCACCGCCGCTTCGGCTTCGCCGCCGCTTCCCACAGGCACGACGAGGTGCCTGTGGGCCTCTCCCCGCACGCGGGGAGAGGGGAAACGCGCCCTATCCGTGCGATGTCGGAGACGTGCGCCCTGTCCGACCATCCCATCCGGAACCCTCGCCCGTGCTCGACACCCTCTATCCCTGGATCAAGGCGTTCCACGTCGTCGCGGTGATCGCGTGGATGGCCGGGATGCTCTACCTGCCGCGGCTGTTCGTCTATCACGCCGCCCTCCCCCCCGGGCCGGGCGCGGCGGCGCAGTCGGCGACGTTCAAGGTGATGGAGCGGCGCCTGCTCAAGGCGATCATGAACCCGGCGATGATCGTCACCTGGGTGCTCGGGCTGACGCTGGCCTGGACCAGCGGCGCCTACGTCACCGGGTGGCTCCAGGCGAAGTTCCTGCTGGTGCTGGCGATGAGCGGCATCCACGGCTGGCTCGCCCGGATGGTCAAGGACTTCGCCGCCGACCGGAATACCCGCGGCCATAAGTTCTACCGGGTGCTCAACGAGGTGCCGACGCTGCTGATGATCGTCATCGTCGTGCTGGTGATCGTGAAGCCCGGCCTCTAGGGCATGTTCGAGTGCGATGGATGCCGGATGGAAAGACACCTTCGATCGCCGTGCGGCCGCGTCCGCGCGCCGGGTCGGGACGATCCGTCGTCCCGGCTCGGCGCGCACATCGATCGGCCGGCGGCAGAGGATCGATCCGGACCTCAGTAGCCCCAGTACCGGAGCCGCTGCGCGTACCCGGCGTCCCGGTAGGACTGAACGCGTCGAACATGGGCGGCGTGCGCGTAGGCATCGGCCGCCGCGTAATCCCCGTACAGCGCCGCGACGTTGGCGGCATGCTGATCGCGTCGGGCCTGGATGGCGCGGACGTCGGCGGCGTGCGCGGCCTGATCCGACGCGTACTGAGCGCAAGCGCCCGTATTCACGAGGACGAGCGCGCCGAGCGCGACAGATACCGACTTGATGGTGGAAGTCTTGCTCTTGATCTTCATGGGAACACCTCAAGGAGCGACGCTTGTTCCGCACGTCGCACCGCGATCACACCTCGCAGCGTGTTAATCCGGCATGAACTACCGCTGGTTGGAAGCTGTCCGGGCGGGGGGATGATCTGGCCGATTCCGAATCCGGTCTCAGCGTGCAGGGCAGGCCCGAGCGCCGCCCGAACGGGATGCCGGCGAGGGCGGTGCGGCGGTCGGCGGGAGGCCGTCCGCATCCGGGGCGGGTCGAGGGGGCGGCAACACCGGGGCGGCGAGAGCGGGGCGATCGCGGTCCGGAGATCGTCGGCGGAGGTCGAGCCATCCCCCGCCCGACGCGGCTGCGACCGCAGGGGGCCGTTCTGTCGGCGGCGCCGAAAGAAGCGATTTTTCCGTTCGGTTAGCCCGGCCGGCATGCGATGGCGAACGCATCGCCGCCGCACCCCGTGGGACCGCCATGACCTTCGCCATCAAGCCGAGCCTCGTCCTGCCTGTCCTGCCCGTCCTCGCCCTCCTGCTGGCCGCCGGGCCGGCCCGGGCCGCGAGCTTCGACTGCGAGGCGGCGAAGGCCGCCGACGAGCGGGCGGTCTGCACCACGCTCGCCCTGAACGACCGCGACGTCGAGATGGCGACCCGCTTCGAGATCCTGAAGGACGTGCTGCCGATGGGCGGCCGCGCCAAGCTGCGCGACGACCAGGAGACCTGGCTCGCCGAGCGCCGCGCCTGCGCCGCCGACACCGCCTGCCTCAAGGCGATCTACGACGCGCGCCTGACGGTGCTGCGCGCGGTGCAGTCGGAATTCGCCAAGCAGGGGCCGCAATAGGCGACCGGTTGGTGTTCCCAACGATGCGGGACCGGGACATGAGACGGGAGTTGCGCAAGCCGTACCCGCTCATCCGGGCCGCCCTCTGACATGCGAAAGGAGGCCGAAGCCTCCTCACGCCGTGGGGCGGGGCCTGCCGGAACCCCGCAATGCGCTCCTGCCATCGATGGGGGACGGCAGTGCTACGGCAGGCAGATTGTCACCGTGTCGCCCACGAGAAGACATCGAGCACGGCACGGGGCGTCTTGCCAGATTGCAGCCGCTACAGCCGCGCCAGGAGCCGCTCCGCCAGCGGGTTCTCGGCGGCGAAGGCGTAGTCGATCCGGCGGACGGTGACGGCCCTGGCGCCGGCCCGGACCAGGGCGTCGGCGAGGTCGAACACCGCGTCCGCGGGACAGCGCATCACGATCTCGCCGTCGGCCCCGCGCGGGGCGCCGTAGGGCAGCTCGGCCTCGTGCAGGCCGCTGATGCTGGCGAGGTCGATCGCGCCGGAATCCGGCATCGCGGCGCGGACCTCGCGGGTGGTCCGCGCCCGCTCCTCGGCGGCGATCCGGCCGAGCACGGCGCGCAGCGCGTCGCGCTGGTGGGCGCCCCAGGGCGCGTTGAGCGAGGCGACGAGGTTGGCCTCCGAGCGCAGGATCACCCCGTCGTCGAGGATCTTCAGGGCGTTGGCGGCCAGCGTCGCGCCGGTGGTGGTGATGTCGACCACGATCTCGGCCGAGCCCGCGGCCGGCGCGCCCTCGGTGGCGCCCAGGCTCTCCACGATCCGGTAGTCGGCCACCCCCTTCTCCGCGAAGAAGCGGCGGGTGAGGTTGACGTACTTCGTGGCGATGCGCAGGCGCCGTCCGTGGCGAGCGCGCATCTCGGCGGCGACCTCGTCGAGGTCGGCCATGGCGCGCACGTCGATCCAGGCCTGGGGCACAGCCACTACCACGGTGGCGTTGCCGAAGCCGAGCGGCGTCAGGAGCTCGACCTGGCCGTGCGCGTCGGGCAGCGTCTCGCGGATCAGGTCCTCGCCGGTGATGCCGAGATGGGCCGCGCCCGAGGCGAGCTGGCTCGCGATCTCGGAGGCAGAGAGGTAGCGCACCTCGACGCCGGCCACGCCCACGAGCTTGCCGCGGTAGTCGCGCGCGCCCGCCCCCTGCGCCAGGCGCAGGCCGGCGCGGCCGAAGAAGGCGGCGGCGTTCTCCTGCAGCCGGCCCTTGGAGGGCACGGCCAGCACCAGGGGGGCGTCCGGGATGTCCATGGTCTCGCTCATCGGGCGGCTCCCGCCACGGGTCGGCCGGCTCCCGCCGCGGGGTCGACCCAGCGCGCGACGCGGTCGACCCAGAAGGTGCAGCCGACCGCCGGCTGCGCGGTCGCGCTGCCGAGATGGGTCAGGAGCCCGTCGTAGCGGCCGCCGCCGACCAGCACCGGGCCGGCGCGGTCCGTCGTCGCCGTCACCTCGAAGATGAAGCCGGTATAGTAGTCGAGGTTGCGCGCGAAGGCGCCGGAGAAGCGAAAACCCTCGAGCGCCAGGCCGCGGGCGGCGATGAAGCCGTTGCGCTCCTCGAACAGGTCGAGCGCCGCCTCGAGCGCGTCGTGGCGCAGGCCGGCGTCGCGGACGAGAGCCCGCAGGTCGCGGGCGGCGGCGTCCGGGTCGCCCCCGATCGCGCGGTAGCGGTCGACGAGCGCGCGGTTCTCGGCGTTCAGGCCGGCGCCGCCGTTGGCCTGGGCCGCGGCCTTGGCCAGGAACCGCTCGGCGATCTCGCCGGCGCTGCGCCCGCCCACCGCCGAGATCCCGGCGATCGCCAGCACGTCCTCGACGAAGGCGCGGACGCCGCGCGGGTCCTGGCCCTGGATCGCGGCGAGCAAGCCCGCATGCGGGTCCTCGGGCTGGGCGGCGTTGGTGACCGCGTCGAGCGAGCGCCCGGCCGCGAGCGCCCGCAGCGTCCGGCGCTTGGCGGCCGGCGGCACGCTCAGGGCCTCGAGCAGCGCCACCGTGAGCCCCATGTCGCCGAGGCGCACGCCCGGCGCCGCGTGCCCGAACAGGGCGAGGCCTTCCAGCGCGATGCCGAGCACCTCGGCATCGGCGGCCGGCGTGTCGGTGCGGCCGATCGATTCGATGCCGGCCTGCAGGAACTCGTCGGGCTCGTCGGCCGCCAGCCGGAAGACCGGGCCGCAATAGCTGTAATCGGCCGCCTGCCCCTCGGCCTGCGCGCGATGCAGGCGGCAGACGGGGATCGTCAGCTCCGGCCGCAGGCACAGCTCGGCCCCGTCCGAGCCCTGCGTCACGAAGATGCGCCGGCGGATGTCCTCGCCGGACAGTTCGAGGAACGGCTCCACCGGCTGCAGCACCGGCGGCGTCACGAAGCGGTAGCCGCCCTGCGCGAGATGCGCCGAGAGCCGCGCCTGCGCGAGCCCGTCCGCCCCCATCTCTCCTGCCTGCGGTCGCGTCATGATCCTGCCCGTCGTCGTCGAGCGGTTCTGTAGCAACCGGAACCGGGCTTGGCGACCGCCCCGCCGCCGCGCACGGGCGCGAATGAACACGCAGGGGCGAACCTGTGGGACGCGGCGGCCGTGCGGCGCCCGGCGCACCGGCTCTGATGGGTCCCCAACCCGATGGGAACCGGCTCCGATGCGCGCCCCCCTCGCCTTCCTCCCGGCGACCTTGGCCCTGGCGATCTGGGCCCTGGCGACCTTGGCCCTGGCGACGTTGGCCCTGAAGACTTGGCCGCTCCTCGCCGCGCCGGCGCGGGCGGAAGTCCCTCGCGACGCGCTCCGGGGCGAGCGCAACGCGGTCTACGCCGAGGCCGGCTGCTGCTTGCCGCACGCCGCGCGGGCTCCGCGCCTTCGGCAAGGCCGGCTGCCGCTACGGCGACATCGCCGACGTGCCGCTCCCGGCGCGAAACCGCGCCAAGGTCGCCGAGATCCAGCGCCGGGAGCGCGCCGCCGGCTGCCCGCGCTGAGGGGGCCGCCGCTCTTCCCTCCCCCGACGGATCTCGGGCTCGCCCGAGATCCGCACCCCGTGTGCCCCAGTCGGGCAGGCCCGACTGGGGTGCGGGACAGGGTGGCCCGCGAAGCGGGTCGGGAGAGGGAGCGCCGTATCCGGAGAGGTCGCTCCCCTCTCCCGACCCTCGCGTGAGCCGAGGCCCCCCCTCCCCGCAGTGGGGGGAGGGAGAGTCTGACCGTTGGCGCTTGCCTTCAGGCCTCGTCCGAAAAGTGCTGGGCCAGCACCTCGCTCACGCGGGCGACCATCTCGGCCTCCGGGCAGGAGAACTGCGCCGGCCGGGCGGCCTTCCACTCGGCGTTGCTGGCGATGTTGCGGGCGGCCTCGGCGCCGGCGATGAGGTCCTTGACCTGGACCTCGCCGGCCGCGCGCTCGTTCGAGCCCTGGATGATCGCCACCGGGCTGCCGCGGCGGTCGGCATACTTCATCTGCGCCTTCATCCCGGCCCCGCCGAGGTAGAGCTCGGCCCGGATGCCGGCCTGCCGCAGGGTGGCGACGAGCCGCTGGTAGGCGGCGATCTCGTCGCGGTCGAGCACCAGCACCACCACCGGGCCGGGCTTCGCCGCCGCCTCGACGAGCGGGCTGCCGGTGAGCTGCAGCGCCGAGAACAGCCGCGACACGCCGATGGAGAAGCCGGTGGCCGGCATTGGCTCACTGCGGAACCGCCCGACGAGCCCGTCGTAGCGCCCGCCGCCGGCGACCGAGCCGAAGCGCACGGTCTGCCCGTCCTCGTTGACGACGGGGAAGGTCAGCTCGGCCTCGTAGACCGGGCCGGTGTAGTATTCGAGCCCGCGCACCACGGAGGGGTCGATGCGGATGCGGTCGACGCCGTAGCCGGCCGCGTCGACGAGCGTGGCGATCGTCCGAAGCTCCTCGATGCCGGCCCGCGCGGTCTCGTTCTCGCCGAAGGCCGAGAGCAGCGCGTCGACGAAGGCGAATCGCTCGGGCGCCGTCTCCGAGCCGCCGCCGAGCAGCAGCGCGATCACCTTGTCGGCCTGGCCGGAATCGAGCCCGGCGCCCTTGGTGAAGTCGCCCGATTCGTCCTTGCGGCCGGGGCCGAGCAGCAGGCGCACGCCCTCGGTGCCGAACTTGTCGAACTTGTCCATCGCGCGCAGCACGGTCAGGCGCTGCCCGGCCTGGGCGTCGCCGGCGAGCCCGATCGTCGCGAGCACGCCGTCCAGCACCTTCCGGTTGTTGACCTTGATCACGTACCGGCCGGCGAGCCCGAGCCGGTCCAGCGTGTCGGCCATCAGCATGCAGGCCTCGGCATCGGCGGCGACCGACGGCGCGCCGACGATGTCGGCGTCGAACTGCATGAACTGGCGGAAGCGGCCCGGCCCCGGCTTCTCGTTGCGGAAGACGAACCCGTTGCGGAAGCTGCGATAGGGCTTGGGGATCGCGTCGAAGTTCTCGGCCACGTGGCGGGCGAGCGGCGCGGTCAGGTCGTAGCGGAGCGAGAGCCAGGCCTCGTCGTCGTCCTGGAACGAGAACACGCCCTCGTTCGGGCGGTCGAGGTCGGGCAGGAACTTGCCCAGCGCCTCGGTGTACTCGACGAACGGGGTCTCCAGCGCCTCGAAGCCGTAGAGCTCGAACGTCGCCCGGATCGTCTCCAGCATCCGCCCCTGCGCCGCGATCTCGGCGGCGCGGCGATCGACGAAGCCGCGCGGCAGGCGGGCCTTCAGGCCGGGCTTCTCGCCGGTGTTGGAATCGGCCTTGGACATGACGGTTCGTTTCGATCGCGCGCTTCGGGGGTCGCTGGGCTGTATCGCGGCGGCGGGGGCAGCGGCAAGCCGGCGGCTTGGCGACGGCGTCGCGCGACCAGATCCCGACGGCATGGCACGACGCCCGCAGATGGATCGCGGGGAGCCCCTCTCCCCGCACGCGGGGAGAGGCTCAGCGGCACCTCGTCGTGCCGCTGAGCAGCGGCGGCGAAGCCGAAGCGAGGGTGAGGGGGTGCGATCGGAGGAGGCTCCTCGGTCGAAGCCCCCTCACCGTCGGCTGCCGCCTCGCCGTGCTCCCCGACAAGGGGGAGACACGGCCCTCTCCCCGCGTGCGGGGCGAGGGGATGCACGGTTGGCGACGCGCCCGGTGGGTCGACGCGGCGACCTAGTACGGCGAGATCCACTTCAGCCAGAGCAGGGCCGCGAGGCTGATCACCGCGATCGGCATCTGCAGCGGGCGCAGGCGGGCGAAGAACAGCGGCGCCTCGCCGGCGCGCGCGGCGATCGGGTCGAGCACGGCGATGGCGGCGTAGCCGACGATCAGGAGGCCGAGCGCCGGGATCGCCTTGCCCATCACCACGGTGACGAGGGCGGAGAGCCCGAGCACGAACAGCCCGAGCATCGTCGCGATCTGCATCACCGTCGGCCCGCCCTCGGTGCGGAAGCTGACGCCGCGGCGGACGCCCGCCAGGAACAGCAGGATCGCGGCGCCGTAGAGGATCGTCATCAGGGCGACGAGGTAGTCGAGCGGCTGGCCGCGCATCCACCAGGCGGCGGCGGCGCCGGCCGCCAGCGGCAGCATCGGCCCGTAGCCCAGCACCACGCTGAGCCAGGGCGTCTCGCGCGATTCGTGGGCGGTGAGGGTGCGTCCGGTGGCGTCGTCGCGCATGGGAGGGGGCCGTTTCCGTGTTGTCTCGGGCAAGGGGCGGGCGAGGGGGAGGGGGTAAGGTGCGGGCGGCCGCGCGTCGGGACGATGCGACCGGCCGACACGGGGCCTGTCGCGCCCCGACGCGTCACGTTTCGTGCCACCCGATGCGCGAGCGTGAACCCGCGCGCGATCCCGCAGTTCCGGGATCACGTCGCGGGGTGCAGGGTGCGGGCCTGGCGCCGCAGCGAGCGCCGGCCGGGCTCGGGCGTCGCGTCGAACCAGATCACCAGGGCGAGCGCAGCCAGCGCCGGCGCGCCGAGCGCCAGGAACGCGCCGGTCCAGCCGAGCAGGCCGAAGGCGAGGCCGCCGTACCAGGCCGAGAGCGCGCCGCCGATGCCCTGCACCGCGTTGACGGTGCCGAGCGCCGTCTGCGTCCGGCCCGAGCCCCAGGTCAGGTCGGCGACCACCACCGGCACCGCCACGCCGACGATGCCGGAGGCGACGCCGTCGAGGATCTCGGCCGCGATCAGCCAGGTCGGGTCGTCGACGAAGGCCGAGAGCGCGGCGCGCACCGGCAGCACCGCGAAGGCCGCCAGCAGCAGCTTGCGCCGGCCGCGCCGGTCGGCGAGCGAGCCGGAAAACAGCGCCACCGGCACCATCGTGAGCTGGGCCACCATCACGTAGATCGCGGTCCAGTGCGTCGCGCTGACGGCGGTGGCGACGAGCTTCTGGCCGAGCAGCGAGAGCATGCCGCCGCTGCCGAGGTTGAACAGCGTCAGCGCGCAGGCGAGCACCAGCAGCCGGCGGTCGCCGAGCACGGCGCGGATGCCGGCCCGCTGCGGCGCCTCCTCCGCTCCGTCTTCCCCACCGGGCTCCGTCCAGCCGACCGCGCGGCGCTGGCTCCAGGCCGAGGCCGGGGTGGTCAGCGCAGCGGCGATCGCCAGCACCGCCATCAGGCCGAGCACCCAGAAGGCGATCGCCGACCCGAACCGGGCGGTGCCCAGCGTGATGGCGCCGGCGGCGATCAGGATGCCGACGTGGTTGAAGGCCTGATTGCGCCCCTGCTGGCCCGGGAACCGGTCCTTGCCGACGATCCCGAGGGTCAGCGCGGTCACCGCCGGCAGCAGCAGCGTGCCGCCGGCCGCCGCCAGCAGCTGCGCCGTGAACACGAAGGCGAAGGCGCGGGCCGGCAGCAGCAGCAGCGTGCCGGCGAGGATTGCGGTGCAGGCCGCGGCGATCAGCAGCCGCGGCCGCCCGACCCGGTCGACCAGCGCGCCGAACGGGCCGGAGAGCAGCAGCGTGCCGAACCCGACCAGGGTGGTGACGAGGCCGACGCGGGCCGGGCTCCACGATCCGGCCTCGGCCAGCCACGTGCCGAGGAACGGTCCCAAGCCGCCCTGGATGTCGCCGATGAAGACGTTGATCAGGGCGAGGTGGGTGGTCGGGGCCATGCCGTCCTTGGGTGCACGCGGGAGCGGCGCAGGGCGTGGCCCGGTCCGGTCCCGCGGTCAAGGTACGATCGGATCGGGCGGAGTCGCGGTGCTCAGGCGGCGCAAGCGGTCCGCTCGGGGCGGAAAGCGGCGCGCGGGAAGACGCTGCGGCCTCGGAGGGCGCCGGGCGCCCCGTCGTCAGCGGAGAACGTTCGGGGGCACCGGCGGGCTCCCGTTGAGCAGGGTGATCGTCACCCGCCGGTTCGGCGCGATGTAGGGATTGTCGGGGAAGACCGGCTCGGTGTCGGCGCGTCCCACCACGGACGCGAAGTTGTCGTTGGGCACCCCGGCACCGGCCAGGACCTCGCGCACGGCGAGCGCCCGCCCGGCGGTGAGGGTCCAGGGCTCGCCGGCCCGCGTCGAGCCCGGGCGCGCGGCGGCCGTGTGGCCGGTGATGGACAGGCGGTTGGGCAGCTTGCGCAGGGCGGGCGCGAGCGCCTCCAGCACGCGGCGGGTGCGCTCGTAGGGCTCGACGGAGCCCTCGCGGAACATCGAGCGGCCGTCGTCGTCCACGAGGGAGACGTTCACGCCCTCCTTGGTCGTCTCGAACACGATGTTGCGCGACAATTCGGCGATCTCGGGCAGCTTCTGGAGCGCCTGCCGGAGGCTGGCGATGGCGCTGTAGTTGGCCGGAACGCTGGCGGCCCGCCGGCTCGCCTCGAGATCGCTGGCGCTGCCCGGGCTGCTCGCGCGCACCGCATCCTCCTGCTGGGCGGAGCCCGTCGCCGCCTCGCGGGGCTTGGACGGCTTGTTGCCCGAGGTGTCGAGGGAGGTGCCGTACAGCAAGCCGCCGGCGCCGCTGGTCGCAGGGCTCGAAGCCGCCGGCGCGAAGTATTCCGCCAGGCCGATCTTCTGCTCCTGCGTCGTCATGCTGATCAGCCACATCAGCAGGAAGAACGCCATCATGGCGGTGACGAAGTCCGCATAGGCGATCTTCCAGGCCCCGCCGTGGTGGGCATGCGCGGCCTTCTTGACCTTCTTGATGATGATCGGCTGGAGGGCCATGGCCGTCGAGTCCCTGCGCGAGGTGGGGTTGGAACTAGGCGGGCAGGGCGGCGGTCGCCGCTTCCACTTCGTTGAAGGTCGGGCGGACGTCGCTCATCAGGGCCTTGCGGGCGAACTCGACCGCCATCACCGGCGGCTGGCCGGCGATGTGGGCGAGGAGGCCCGCTTTGAGCGAGACGTAGTACTTGGATTCGGCCTCGAAGAGGCTCTTGAGCGACTGCGCCATCGGCCCGAAGAAGCCGTAGGCGACGAACACGCCGAAGAAGGTGCCGACGAGCGCGCCGCCGATCAGATGCCCCAGCACCTCCGGCGGCTCCTTGATCGCCCCCATGGTCTTGATCACGCCGAGCACGGCGGCGACGATGCCGAGCGCCGGCGTTCCGTCGGCGAGCGACTGCATCGCCGAGATGATCCGCTCCTGCTCCTGGTGGTGCGTCTCCAGCTCCTCGTCCATCAGGGCGTCGATCTCGTGGACGTTGTTGGCGCCCAGCGTCACCATGCGCATGTAGTCGCAGACGAACTCGACCGCGTGGTGGTTCGCCGCGAAGGTCGGGAAGCTGTTGAACAGCGCCGACTCGCTCGGCTCCTCGATGTGCGGCTCGAGCGCCATCAGGCCCTTCTGCTTCGCGAGCCGATACAGCGAATACTGCATGCCCAGCAGCTCGACATAGGCTTGCTGATTGTATTTCGGTCCCTTCACGAGCGTGGCCAGCATGGCGGGCACGGCCTTGAGCACCGGCCCGGTGTTGCCGATGATGAAGGCGCCGATCGCCGCGCCGAGGATGATGACGAACTCGAACGGCTGCCACAGCACTTCCAGGTGGCCGCCCATCGCCGCGTAGCTGCCGAAGACGCAGGCGAAGACGACCAGTGTGCCGATGATCAGCCGCATGATTTGCCACCCTTGCGCGGCGGCAGGGACAGCCCGAGCGACGCCACTAGCGATCCGACAAATTGCCGATCTCGGTTAACGGCGGGTTTAGGCCGTGGCTCGGATG
The DNA here is from genome assembly GCF_022829745.1 of Methylobacterium sp. E-016. NCBI lineage: Bacteria > Pseudomonadati > Pseudomonadota > Alphaproteobacteria > Hyphomicrobiales > Methylobacteriaceae > Methylobacterium > Methylobacterium sp. E-016. The sequence goes on along the minus strand of NZ_JAKSYF010000076.1, from coordinate 47,300 downwards.
CCGTCCGGCTCCCTCGGCGCGCGGTCCGGGCGCCCGGCGACGGCGCCCGGACCGCGCGCCGAGACCCGCCCTCAGATCGTGACCATGCCGCCCGTCACCGCGATCATCGCGCCGTTGATGTAGCTCGCCGCGTCGGAGGCCAGCATCACGTAGGCGGGCGCGAGCTCGGCCGGCTGGCCGGGGCGCCCGGCCGGCGTCATCGAGCCGAAGCTCTCGACCTGGCTGGTGTACATCGTCGACGGGATCAGCGGCGTCCAGATCGGGCCCGGCAGCACCGCGTTGGCGCGGATGCCGCGCTTGCCCAGGATCTTGGCGAGGTTCGCCACCATGTTGCACAGCGCCGCCTTCGTCGAGGAATAGGCGAGCTGCTGCTCGACCGGGTTCTTGGCGTTGACCGAGGAGGTGGCGATGATCGAGGCGCCGGGCTTCAGGTGCGGCGAGGCGGCCTTGAGGATGTAGAACATCGCGTGGACGTTGACCGCGTATTGCCGGTCCCAGTCGGCGATCGCGATGCCCTCGAGGTCGTCGGCCAGCACCTGCACGGCGGCGTTGTTGACGAACACGTCGAGCCGGCCGAACTCCGCGATCGTCGTCTCGACCAGCGCGGCGCAATGGCCGGCCTCCGAGACGTCGCCCGGCAAGAGCAGCGCGCGTCGGCCGGCCTTCTCGATCCAGGCGGCGGTGTCCTTGGCGTCGTCGTGCTCGTCGAGATAGGCGAGCGCCACGTCGGCGCCCTCGCGGGCATAGGCGATCGCCACCGCCCGGCCGATGCCGGAATCGCCCCCGGTGATCAGCGCGACCTTGCCGGTGAGCTGGCCGGAGCCGACGTAGCTGTGCTCGCCGTGATCGGGCGGCGGCTGCATCTCGGACGAGCGGCCGGGATAGGGGATCGGCCGGGCCGCGAAGGGCGGCTCGGGGCGCGGGGAGGCGGTGTCGGACATGACGTTCCCATCGGTGAGGCCGCGGCATGCGGCGCCTCCTCGGGAACACGCCGGGAGGCGGACCGGCTCAAAGCGGCCTGCCGCGCCGGATCGTCACGCCGGCGGGCCGTACTGCATCAGCCCGTCGCCGAACGACCAGTTCTCGCGCGCGACCTCCACCAGGTTCACGAGCACGTTGCCCGGCTTCACGCCCGGATCCCGCCCGAGGTTGCGGGCGATCGCCGCGTAGAGCGCCCGCTTCTGCGCGGTGTCGCGGGTGTCGTTGGCGGTGATCTGGATCATCACGAGGTCGTCGTCCCGCGCGATGCCGAGATAGCCGGGATCGTAGGCGAAGGCGGAGGAGCCGTGCTCGTGGATCACCGTGAACAGGTCGTTCTCGGGCACCGCGAAGGCCTCGCGCATCGCCGCGTAGAGGCCGGCGACGAGGGCCGCGTGGTAGGCCGGGCTCTTGCCGGTGCGGAGCGAGATGCGGGTCAGGGGCATGGCGGGGGTCCTCGGGTCCGGTCGAGGGACACCCTTGCCGTCCGCGATGATAACGGCAAGATATCGGGCGCTATATCTGCCATAACGGATCGTTGTGCTGATGACCCGCCCGCTCGACATCGAAAGCGTCCAGGCCTTCGTGCTCACCGTCGACCTGGCGAGCTTCACCCGCGCCGCCGCGGCGCTGGAGACCTCGCAGGCCGGGATCAGCCTGCGGCTGAAGCGGCTCGAGGACCGGCTCGGCTGCCGCCTCGTCGACCGCACCCCGCGCAGCGTCCGGGCCTCGGCGCGGGGCGAGCGCTTCCTGCCCGCCGCCCGCGACCTGCTGGCGGCCCATGCGCGGGCGATGGCCGACCTCGCCGCCGCGCCGCCCGCCCGGCTCGTCCTCGGGATCAGCGACCACGTCGCCGGCCCGGACCTGCCGGCGCTGCTGCACCGGCTCGGGCTCGCCGGGTCCGGCCTCGTCGTCGAGGTGCGGATCGCCCCGTCGCGCGACGTGATGCGCCTGTTCGATGCGGGCGAGGTCGACGCGGCGATCGTCCGGAGCGAGGACCCGGCCGAGGCGGGCGGCACGGTGCTGGCCGAGGAGCGGCTGGCGTGGTTCGCCGCCCCCGGCTTCCGGTTCGAGCCCGGCGCGCCCCTGCCGATGGCGACGCTCGCCGGCCCCTGCAACGTCCGGGCGGCGGCGTTGCGCGCGCTCGACGCGGCCGGCCTGCCCTGGAGCGAGATCTTCGTCGGCGGCGGCGTGCTCGCCGTCGGCGCCGCGGTGACGGCCGGGCTCGCGGTGTCGGCGCTCGCCCCCAGCGTCGCGCCCGCCGGCGCGCGGGACGTCGGCGCCGCGTTCGGGCTGCCGGCCCTGCCGCTCACCCGGATCGTGCTGCACGCGCAGGCGCCGGACCCGCGCGCCGCCGCGGCGCTGCGCACGCTGGCGGCCGCCTATCGCGGCGTGGCGCGGTGAGGGTCTCCACGGCACCGAGGGCGGCGCTGCCCCGGGGTCGGGGAGAGGCTTGAACCGTAGGATTTGTTCCTATACTTTGGGCGTCGGTACCGAGCGCTTGCGTACCCGGTCTTGAGAGGCCGCCGAACGGATCGAGGTTCGGTCCATGTCGGGGGTGTCATGATACTTTTCGTGACCCGCTCGGCATGGAAGCAGGCCTGCAAGGGCAAGATCGCCGCGGGCACGCTCGCCAAGGCCGCCGAGAAGGCCAATCTCGGGCTGGTGGACGCCGAGATCGGCGCTCACCTGTACAAGCAGCACGTCGGCCGAAAGGGCGATTTCCGTGCCGTCCTCTTCCTGGTCACGGACCGGCGATGCGTCGTCCTGCACATCTTTCCCAAGAACGTCCAACCCAACATCAAGGGTGCCGAACTGACGACCCTTCGCGCGTTCGCGAAGATCCTCGCAGATGTCGGCGACGCCGGATTCGAGACGCTTGCCGAAACCCAGGGGTGGAAGGACCTCTCCGATGAGAAGCCCGAAACGGACCTATAGGAGCGATCTGCTTCGATCGATCCACGAGGCCACGAGCGACCTTCACGCCATCGGGGCGATCGACAAGGCGACGCTGCGCCGGTTCGATGTTTCGTGCCTCACGCCCATCGAGCCGCTGCCGCCCGAGAGCATCCGGCGGATCCGCGAACAGGCCAACATGAGCCAGGCGATCTTCGCCAAGGCTCTCAACGTGACGACCTCGCTGGTGAGCAAGTGGGAGCGGGGAGACGCCAAGCCTGGCGGTCCCTCGCTCAAGCTGCTCTCGCTGGTGAGCCACAAGGGCATCGAAGCGATCCTGTAACGCGCCCCGGGTGTGCCGGCCGGGCTGTCCGCGCCGGCGGATCGCTTTCAGCGAGCCGCCCGGATGCGGTGTTTCCCGTGAAAACGAAACAGCCCGGCCGCGCGGGCGGCCGGGCTGTCGTCGAGACGCGGGAGGCCGCGGAACTCAGGAGGCGAGGGGGCCGGTCGCCTCGCCGGCGCCCTGGGCTTCCATCGCCTTCTGGCGGTAGAGGCCGACGAAGTCGATCGGGTCGATGTAGAGCGGCGGGAAGCCGCCGTTGCGCACGGCCTCGGCCACGATCTGGCGGGCGAACGGGAACAGCAGGCGCGGGCACTCGATCATCACCGCCGGGTGGACCTGGTCCTGCGGGATGTTGCGCATGCGGAACACGCCGGCATACTTCAGGTCGAAGGCGAACAGCACGTCGCCGTTGATCTTGGCGTCGCCCTCCAGCGTCAGCTCGACCTCGAAGTCGGCCTCGGCGAGCTGCTGCGCGTTGACGTTGACCTGGATGTTGATCTGCGGGCCCTGGCCCTCCTGGGGCTGGAGCGAGCGCGGCGCGTTCGGGTTCTCGAAGGACAGGTCCTTGGTGTACTGCGCGAGCGCGTTGATCGCGGGGGCCTCGTCGGCCTGCCCGTTGCCGTTCGGTGCGGGGGAATCGGCCATGGCGGGTCATCCTTCTCGAAAGATCGAACACCGGCCGCGGGCCGATGGCTACGGGTGACCGCCATGCCTGTGCGGTCGTGGGCAGAGGCGAGGCCGCTAACATGCCCGTTCGATGCGGACAAGCGAGGCGCCGGACGGCGCGCGGACCCTGCGCCGCCGCCCGTCCGACCGGGTGCCGGCGTCGGGCCGCGGCCGGTCCCGGCGGCGCGTGTCGCGACGACGCGGCCGGGGCGATCCTCCGCGATGTCGCCTGGAACCGGCCGGTGCATTGCCCCATATGCCCATTGCCCCCTATGCAAAGGGGGACGCGGCGCGTTTCCTCGAGAGCCCGGCCGCGTCCGCTCGAGGATGCGTGCGGCGTGACATGACCATCGTGCGACCCCTCTCGGATTTCCCGGAGCCGCGCGCACGGGCCAAGGCTGCGGCCGGGACCCGCGCTCCACGGCGGCCACCATCGGATCGGTGATGCAGGACAGCTTCGACGTGACGACGATCATCTTCCTGGCGCTCGCCGTCTTCGTAATCTGGCGGCTGCGCTCGGTCCTCGGGCAGAAGACCGGCGCCGAGCGCGCCCCGTTCAAGCCGGTCGACCGCAGCCGCACCGAGCCCCAGCCCGGCCGCGGCGACGGCGACAACGTCGTGCGCCTGCCCGGCGCCGACCGGGTCCAGCCCGAGCGCGCCGCCGAGGCCCAGGCGCGCGACTGGCGCGGCATCGCCGAGCCCGGCTCGGCGGTCGCCCGCGGCCTCGAGGCGATCGTCCAGGCCGAGCCCGGCTTCGAGCCGCGCGCCTTCATCGAGTGCGCCAAGGGCGCCTACGAGGCGATCATGATCGCCTTCGCCAAGGGCGACCGGAAGACCCTGAAATCCCTGCTCTCCCGCGAGGTCGGCGACGCGTTCGAGCGCGCCATCGCCGAGCGCGAGAAGAACCGCCAGACGGTGGAGACCACCTTCGTCTCGATCGACAAGGCCGAGATCGTCGCCGTCGACGTGCGGAACCGCGTCGCGCAGGTCACGGTGCGGTTCCTCTCCAACCTCATCACCGCCACCCGCAACGCCGACGGCGTCGTGGTGGACGGCAGCGCCGAGGCCGTGGTCGAGGTGCCCGACGTCTGGACCTTCGCCCGCACCCTGGGCACCCGCGACCCGAACTGGCAGCTGGTCGCGACCGAAGCCGGGGCCTGAGGGCGCCCGCGCAGCCATCGTCCCGAGAGCCATGCCACCCCGACACCCGCCCCGTCCGACCGCAGCGTTCCGCGCTGCGGTCGCTCTCGTTTCGGGGGCCGCCGCGGCGAGCGCCGCCGAGCCGCTGCGCGTCGGCAACGCCGTGCTGGAGCCGGTCGCGATCGCGGCCCTGCCCGGCTGGCAGGCGGACGAGACGGCGGCGGCCTTCGAGGCCTTCCGCCGGACCTGCGCCGCGCCCGGCCCCGATCCGGCGCAGGCCGCCGGCGTCGCCGGGTCGCCGGCCGACCTCGCCGCCGCCTGCACCGCCGCCGCCGCGCTCGATCGCACCGGGGCCGGCTGGCCCGAGCGGGCGCGGCGGTTCTTCCAGGAGCGGTTCTCGGCCTACCGCGTCGTGCGCCCGGCCGACGGCACCGAGCCCGAGCGGAAGACCGGGTTCCTCACCGGCTACTTCGAGCCGCAGCTCGAGGGATCGCTGGCGCCCGGCCCCGGCTTCGCCGCCGCCGTGCTCGCCCGGCCCGACGACCTCGTGACGCTCGCCCCCGGCGAGACCCGCCCCGGCCTCGATCCGGCGTTGCGCGCCGGGCGCGCGGCGGCGGCCGGGTTCGAGGCCTATCCCGACCGGGCCGCGATCGAGGACGGGGCGATCGCCGGCCGCACCCGCCCGCTGCTGTGGCTGCGCGACGCCGTCGACCTGTTCGTGCTGCAGGTGCAGGGCTCCGGCCGCGTCCGCCTGCCCGACGGGTCGGCGATCCGCGTGCTCTACGACGGCAAGAACGGCCGGCCCTACACCTCGATCGGCAAGCTGCTGGTGGCGGAGGGGCACCTCGCCCTGAACGACCTCAGCCTCGCCCGCTGGACCGCCTGGCTGCGCGCGCACCCGGACCACGCCCGCCGGCTGATGCGGATGAACGCGTCCTACATCTTCTTCCGCACCGAGCCGGTCACCGATCCCGCCCTGGGGCCGCCGGGCGCAGCCGGCGCGCCCCTCAGCCCCGGCCGCAGCCTGGCGGTGGACGGCACCCTCTGGCGCTACGGCCTGCCGTTCTGGCTGGAGGGCAGGCTGCCCGGCCAGCCCGGCAGCGGGCACCTCGTGGTCGCGGCCGATACCGGCTCGGCCATCCTCGGCCCGGCCCGCGGCGACCTCTACGTCGGCACCGGCGCGGCGGCCGGCGTCGCGGCCGGAGACCTGCACACCAAGCCCGGCTTCGTCGTGCTCCTGCCGAAGCCGGCCGCGCCATGAGGGGGTTCTGGTCTCCGACGCCATGGCTCCAATGCCATCGCTTTCCGCGACTCGCTGGAACCGGAACGGACGAACGAATGTCCGCATGTCGGAGTGTGGAAGCCGGAAGGATCCTGGGCGTCACGGCGCGGCTCCCTCTCCCATGGGAGAAGAGACCCGCGCTTCACCTCACGCGATCCGAGCGTCCGGCATGAGGCCGCCGCGCCGGCCGCGGGCGCTGTCCCGCGAGGATGCCCATCTCTGGGGCGAGATCGCCAAGCTGATCACGCCGCTGCGCGCCCGCGCGACGTTGCGGAAGGCCAAGCCGGCTGCCGACGCCCCAGGGCCCGCGGCGCCGGCCGCGGCGAAGCCGACGCCGAAACCTGCGCCGGCCAAAAGCCCTGCCAAGAAGGCGGTGCCGCTCCCCGAGCCCGTGCCGGCGATGCCGAGCGTCGTGCCCGGCCCGGTCGCCGTCGTCGCGCCGGCGAAGAAGCCCAGGCGCGTGGTCCGGCTCGGCGCGGGGACACCGGCCCCGCCGCCGCCGACGCCGGTGCGGCCGGCCTTCGTCCCGGGCCCCGCCCCGCCCGGGCTGGAGCGGCGCGAGCGCCAGCGGCTCAGCCGCGGCGTGCTGGCGATCGAGGGCCGGATCGACCTGCACGGGCTCTATCAGGCCGAGGCGCACGCGGCCTTGGTCGGCTTCCTGATGCGGGCGCGCGCCGCCGGGCATGCGCGGGTGCTGGTCGTGACCGGCAAGGGCGGCGAGGACGCCTATGCCGAGCGCGGCGTGCTGCGCCGCTCGGTGCCGCACTGGCTGCGCGGCGCGGAGCTGCGCCCGATCGTGCTCGGCTTCGAGGAGGCCGCCCGCCACCACGGCGGCGCCGGCGCGCTCTACGTCCGCCTGCGGCGGCGCTGAAGGCGCGGGTTAACCCGAGCGGGCTAATCGGGTAGGCGACGCGCGGAAGCGTTCGGGACCGGACATCATGCACGACGTCGTACGCGAGATCGTTCTCGACACCGAGACCACCGGCATCGACCCCAAGACCGGCGACCGGCTGATCGAGGTCGGCGCGGTCGAGCTCCTGAACCACATCCCCACGGGCCGGACGTTCCACAAGTACTGCAACCCGCAGCGGACGGTCTCGGAGGGCGCCTTCAAGGTGCACGGGCTGTCCGACACGTTCCTGTCCGACAAGCCGCTGTTTTCGGAGATCGCCGGCGCGCTGATCGAGTTCTGCGGCGACGCCCGGCTGGTGATCCACAACGCGCCGTTCGACGTCGGCTTCCTCAACATGGAATACGCCCGGCTCGGGGCCAAGGCGCCGCCGCCGATCGTCCTCGAGAGCGTGGTCGACACCCTGCCGATGGCCCGGCGCAAGCACCCCGGCGCGCCGGCCAACCTCGACGCCCTGTGCAGCCGCTACGGCATCGACACCAGCCGCCGCACCAAGCACGGGGCCCTGCTCGACGCGCAGATCCTGGCCGAGGTCTACATCGAGCTGCTGGGCGGCAAGCAGACCGGGTTCGATCTCGGCGCGACCACGGTCGCCGACGCGGTGGTCGACCGCAGCGCCGAGAGCGTCGTGCGCACGGTCCGCACCGCCCGCGCCCGCCTGACCGACGCCGAGCGCGAGCGCCACGCCGCATTCCGCGCCGGCCTCGGCGCCAGCGCGATCTGGGCCGAGTACATCGGCGAGGACACCGCCGTCTGACGGCAGAGCCGCCCTCACGGGTTGGTGCATCGCACGAAGCCCATATTGCAATGCAATATGGCGCCCCCATATGCCATCCACACGGATGGTGACGGGATGGTCGCGATGATGGATGTGATGGTACGGCCGAAGCCCACGCGGGCGGCGGCGCGGCAGCCCGAGAGCGAGAAGATCACGATCAACCTCGGGCATGTCGACCTCGGGCACGTCGACCTGCTCGTGGCCGAAGGGGTGTTCTCGAACCGCAGCGACTTCATCCGCACCGCGATCCGCAACCAGATCGAGCGGCATGCCGACGTGACGCGCCAGTCGATGGCGCGGCGCAGCGTCGAGCTCGGCCTGCGCCACATCGACCGCGCCAGCCTCGAGGCGGCCCGGGCCGAGGGACGGATGCTGGACATCCGCGTGCTCGGCCTCGCCACCATCGCCGACGACGTGACCCCCGACCTCGCCCGTGCGGCGATCGCCTCCCTCGACGTGCTCGGCAGCCTCCAGGCCAGCCCCGCCGTCCGCGCCGCGCTGGCCGACCGGCTGCGCTGAGGCGCTGCCGCGCCTCTGCTCCGAGCCTCCGCTCCGAGCCTCCTGCCCCATTCCGATCCGCCCCCGGCGATCCCCAGGACTTCCCATGACCGACCATTCCGACTCGATGCGCGACCGCTTCGCCGACATGATGGAGGCGACCCGGCTGACCGGTGCCGGCCGCCTCGCGGAGGCGACCGACCTGATCCAGCGCAGCCTCGGCGGCCACGCGACGCCGCGGGACACGCCGCAGGACACGCCGAAGGCGATCGAGCCGCCGACCCTCGACCTGACCGCCGAGCGCATCGACGACGCCCCGCGATCCGCGCCCCGGGCCGAGGCGAAGGTCGAGGCCGCGCCCAAGCCCGCGGCCGCGCCCAGGCCCGAGGCCGCGCCGAGGAGCGCTTCGCCCCGAGCCGAAACCGCGTCGGCCGGCCCGATCCCGGAGAAGCTGCGTGCGGCGGTCGAAGGCGTCGTGCGCGGGCTGGCGCCGGTGCTGAAGGGCCTGAGCGCCAAGGGCTTGAACACCAAAGGCCTCAACACGAAGGGGCTGGCGCCCGGCTTCGGCTTCGCCAAGCCGCCGATGCCGGGCCGCTCGGCCGAGCCCGCCGAGGGCGAGGGATCGCTCGTCACCAAAAGCTTCGCCGGGCCGGCGGGTGCGCGCGAGTATCGCCTGTTCGTCCCGAGCCGGCCGCAGAATCCGGCCGCGCTCGTGGTGATGCTGCACGGCTGCAACCAGACCGCGGACGACTTCGCCGTCGGCACCGGCATGAACCGGCTGGCGGAGCGCGACGGCGTGCTCGTCGCCTACCCGGTCCAGACCGGCCGCGCCAACGCGCAACGCTGCTGGAACTGGTTCGAGCCGCGCGACCAGGGCCGCGAGACCGGCGAGGCCGCGATCATCGCCGGGCTCACCCGCGCGGTGATGGCCGAGCACGCGATCGACCCGGACCGCGTCTTCATCGCCGGGCTCTCGGCCGGCGGGGCGGCGGCGGCCAACATCGCCCGCGCCTTTCCCGATCTCTACGCGGCGGTGGGCGTGCATTCCGGCCTCGCCGCGTCGTGCGCCCGCGACGTCGGCTCGGCGATGATGGCGATGCAGATGGGCGCGGCCGGCCCCGGCGGCACCCGCGTGCCGACGATCGTCTTCCACGGCGAGGACGACACCACGGTGAGCATCCGCAACGCCGACCAGGTGCTGGCACAGGCGGGCGCCGCGGCGCTGACGCCCTCGCGCGAGCAATTCGACGGCGACGGCCATCCCTACACCCGCACCCGCTACGCCGACGCGGCGGGCCGGGTGATGCTGGAGGATTGGCGGGTGCGCGGCGCCGGCCACGCCTGGTCCGGCGGCGACCGGGCCGGCAGCTTCACCGATCCGCACGGGCCCGACGCCTCGCGCGCGATGCTCGACTTCTTCGCCGCGCATCCCAAGGGGGTCTAGAGCATTTTCTTCACGCGAGCCGGGATCCACCTCGCTGGAAAATGCTCGAGTGGCCGGGCGCCGTCCCGGCGACGGCGTGGCCCGGTTGCAACGCCGAACCTGCGATCGTGCGGTGCCCGCGATCGGAGGCGGCGGATCGGCCGCGATCCGTGCATGGTCCGTTTGCCGGCGAACCGCGTCGGCGGAGGAGGGTTGCGTGCCGGTGTCGGGTTGGAAGGTGGCGCTCGTGGGCGCAGCGGTGGCGTGCGCCGCGCACGGAGCCGCCCGGGCGGGCTCGGCCGCGCAGCCGGGCCAGACCGTCGGCCTGCCGGCCGGGTTTCCGCTGGCGGAGGGGCTGTACCTCATCGACACGTCGAGCTTCGGCGTGCGCGACACGCGACCCCGCGACTCGGAACTCAACGTCAACCTGCCGTCCATCATCTGGGCGACGCCGTGGCGGGTGCTGGATGCCCGGCTCCAGTTCACGGTGCTGCAGCCGGTGACCGCGACGGCGCCGAACGGCGCGCGCTACCAGAGCGGGTTCGGCCAGACCCTGCTCGCGGCCCAGCTCGCCTGGGATCTCGGCCAGCATGTCGGCGTCAGCTACCTGCTCGGCGCCTACCTGCCGAGCGACACCAAGGTGGTGATCCGGAACCCGGTGCTGCACCAGCGCTTCGCCGCGACCTACAACGGCGACGGCTGGAACCTGACGGCGCATTTCCTCTACGGGATCTTCTTCGACACCACCTCGCCCACCGGCACGTACTACCCGGACTTCCTCAACCTCGACCTGACCGCGACGAAGAAGTTCGGCAAGCTCGAGGTCGGTGCCGTCGCCTTCGGCTCCACCGACCTGCCGACCGGCCGGGCGAGCTACCAGCGTCAGGGCCAGTTCGCCGTCGGCGCCCTCGTCGGCTACAATTTCGGGCCGGTGAACCTGCAGGCCTACGTCACCCGGGACGTCGCCGAGCGCAATTACGGCGGCTTCGACACCCGCGGCTGGCTGCGGGCGATCGTGCCGCTGGGCAAGCTCGACGATCAGCCGGGCGACAAGACGGACGGGCCGCAGCCCGAGCCGCTGCTCGCCAAGCGCTGACGCCGGCGCGGCCGGGAGCTCACACCGCGACGTTGTCGATCAGACGGGTCTTGCCGAGATAGGCGGCGGCGAGCACGCGAGCCGGGCCGTCGACGCGGGCGAGCGGGGCCAGCGTCGCCGCATCGCAGACGGCGAGGTACTGCACGGCGAATCCCGCGGCCTCCAGCGCGGCGATCCCGCGCGCGATGGCGGGTGCCGTCTCGCCGCCGTCCCGCGCCTGCGCCGCGATGTCGGACAGGACCGCGTGGAGCTTCGGCGCGGTCGCCCGCTCGGCCGGCGCGAGGTAGCGGTTGCGCGAGGACAGGGCGAGGCCGTCGGCCTCGCGGATCGTCGGCATGCCGTGGATCGCGACGTCGAGGTCGAGGTCGGCGACCGCGCGGCGGATCACCTGCAGCTGCTGGAAATCCTTCTCGCCGAACAGGGCGGCATCCGGCCGGACCTGGTTGAGCAGTTTCGTCACCACGGTGGCCACGCCCGAGAAGTGGCCGGGGCGGAAGGCGCCGCACAGCCCCTCGGTGAGGCCGCCCACCTCGATGCGGCTCGAAAACCCCGGCGGGTACATGGCGGCCGCCTCCGGCATCCAGGCCGCGTCCGTCCCGGCCTGCGCCAGCAGGGCGAGGTCGCTCGCGGCGTCGCGCGGATAGCGGGCGAAATCCTCGCTCGGGCCGAACTGGGTCGGGTTGACGAAGACGCTCGCCACCACGCGCTCGCCCAGGGTCCGCGCATGCGCGATCAGCGCGAGGTGGCCGCGATGCAGCGCACCCATGGTCGGCACCAGCACGACGCGGTCGCCGGCCGCGCGCCACGCGGCGACCGTCTCGCGCAAGCGGGCGAGATCGGCGATGGCCTGCGTCTCGGGGGTGGGATGGGCTGGCATGGCGGGCTCCGGCGGCGGCGTCGAGCGCTGCCTTAAGCGCCCTCTTCGCCGCATGCCAGCATGCGCCTGCGATCTGCGCCGACCCTGCCGAAACGATGATGCATCCGGGCCGTGCCTTGCGTCCAAGAATGCACGTCTGCAGACGCGGTGAAGCGGCGCGGATTCGCGGCGACCTCAGGTCCCCGCTTCTGGTGGAACAAACTCGCCGCGCTCATCGGCAATACGGCAGCAGGGGCCGGCCGAACGGGTCGTCGACGCCCGGCGGGGGCGTGAGGCCGTAATAGCTCGGCTTCGACAGGCCGTAGGACGAGCCGACGTAGCTCGGATCGTCGGGCGCGTTGGTCGGCACCGGCGCGCGGCGCGGCAGGCAGGCGACCCGGCGCGGGGGCGGGGCGGCGTGAAGCAGGACGCCGTCGCTGCCGTCGCCGCGCGGGAAGTAGCGCGGCGCGCTCACGACGGGGCCGCCATAGGCCGGCCCCGGCTCGGGGGCGAATAGGTCGGCCGCGCCGGCGGGCCCCACGGCGAAGCCGCAGAGGAAGCAGGCCCGGATCATCGCTCTCGCGCGCATGCGCACGTCGTCCCCCGACCCGCGGAAACCGGGCACGCGGTGCCAGTGTCGGCGCAGAGGGTGAACCGATCGTTACCGATCGGCCAACGCGACCAGCCGGGCCTGGAGCACCGTGACGAGGTCGGCGGTCGCAAGCCGCAGCTGCAGGCCGCGCCCGCCGCCGTTGACGTGGATCTCGGTGCGGCCGGCGAGCGATCCCGCATCGATCAGCACCGGCACCCGGCGTTTGGCTCCGAGCGGGCTGATCCCGCCGACGTGGTAGCCGGTGATCCGCTCCGCCTCCGGCGGCTTCAGCATCGACGCCGCCTTGCCGCCCATCGCGGCGGCGACCCGCTTCATCGCCACCTCCCGGTCGGAGGCGACGAGCAGGCAGACCGGCTGGCCGTCGACGGCGGCCATCAGGGTCTTGAGGATGCAGCCCGGCTCGACGCCGAGCGCCTCGGCCGCCTGCAGGCCGATGCGCGGCGCCTCCGGGTCGTAGGCGTAGCCCACCATCGCGTAGGCGATGCCGGCCTTGTCCAGCGCCCGCGAGGCGGGGGTCGCCCGCGGCGTCGCCTTGGCCATCACACCGCCTCCGCCAGGATGCGGCCGATCTCGGCATGGGCGGCGTCCCGCGCGGCCGGCGGCGCCTCCGAGCCGGTCAGGAACACGCCCGCGAGGATCGGCGCCCGGCCCGGCGGATGCAGGATCGCCACGACGTTCGACGTCGCGTTGTCGCCGCTGCCGGTCTTGTCGCCGACCGGCCAGGCGGGCGGCAGGCCGGCACGGAGCTTGGCCCCGCCGGTCTCGCAGGCGACCATCCAGGCTTCCAGCCGCGCCCGGTGCGGCGGGGCCAGCGCGTCGCCGAGGAGGCAGCGGTCCAGCGTCCGGGTGATCGCGGCCGGGCTGGTGGTGTCGCGCGGATCGCCGGGCAGGGCGGTGTTGAGGGTCGGCTCGGTCCGGTCGAGGCGGGTGACCGCGTCGCCCTGCCCGCGCAGCCAGGCGGTGAGCGCCGCCGGTCCGCCCAGCGCGTCGAGGAGCAGGTTGGCCGCGGTGTTGTCGCTCCGGACGATCGCCGCCGCGCAGAGCCCATCGACCGACATCTCCGCACGGCCGCCGCCGGCCGCATCCAGGGCCGAGCGCGTGACCGGGGCGTAGCTCTGCAGATCGTCCGCCCCGTAGGCGATGCGCCGATCGAGCGTTTCGCGGCCGGCGGCGACGCGGGCCAGGATCGCCGCCGCCGCCAGCACCTTGAAGGTGCTGCACAGCGCGAACGCTTCGTCCGCGCGGTGGCCGAGGAACACGCCCGTCGCGTCGCGGAACGCCACGCCGACCCGACCGCCGAGGCGCACCTCGACCGCCCCGATGCGCCCGGCGGCGGCGCCGAGCCGATCGGCGGCGCGGGCGGAGAGCGCTGGCCCGGCGAGCGCCAGGCCGGCGACGACCGCGCGACGGGTATGGGCCATGGCGTGCTCCCTCCGGACGGGTTTCGCGGCGCCGCGGTTTGCGCAACGTCGTTTGCCGAGGCAAGACCCTTTCGCCGGGATGCGGCCGATCGATGACGGCCACCCCCGCGCGGATGGGCGGATGCCGGGATGCCCCGGGCCCCCATCAGCGATCCGAGCATGAGCGATCCGACCATGAGCGATCCCCCCACCCTGTTCGCCCCGGCCTCCAGCTTCGGGCGCGCCGCCATCGCGGTGATCCGCGTCAGCGGCCCGGCCGCCGGTGCCGTGCTCACGGCGCTTGCGGGCCCCCTGCCGGCGCCGCGCCGCCTCTCGCTGCGGACGCTGCGCGACCCCGCCGACGGCGCCATCCTCGACCGGGCGCTGATCGCCTGGATGCCGGGGCCGAGCACAGTCACCGGCGAGGACATGGCGGAGCTGCACCTGCATGGCGGCATCGCGGTGCGGGCCGGCGTGATCCGCGCGCTCACCGCCTTTCCCGGCTGCCGCCCGGCTGAAGCCGGTGCCTTCACCCGGCGGGCCGTGCTCAACGGCCGGATGGACCTGACCGAGGCCGAGGGCGTCGCCGACCTGATCGAGGCCGAGACCGAGGCCCAGCGCCGTCAGGCCCTGCGCCAGCTCGATGGCGCCCTCGGCCGGCAGGTCGCGGCCTGGCGCGACGAGGCGATCGATTGCCTGGCCGCCGCCGAGGCGGCGCTGGATTTTTCCGACGAGGGCGACGTCGACGACGCGGCCCTGGATCGCGCCCTGTTCGACCGCGCCGCCCGCCTGCGTGCCGCCATCGCCGCGGCGCTCGCCGACGGGCGCCGCGGCGAGCGGGTGCGCGAGGGGTTCTGGGTCGTGCTCGCCGGGCCGCCGAACGCCGGCAAGTCGACGCTGCTCAACGCGTTGAGCCGGCGCGACGCGGCGATCGTCTCGCCGGTGCCGGGCACCACCCGGGACGCGATCGAGGTGCGGCTCGATCTCGGCGGCCTGCCGGTGATGCTGGTCGACACCGCGGGCCTGCGCGAGACGCACGATCCGGTCGAGGCCGAGGGCATCCGGCGCACCCGCCGCCGGATGGCGGAAGCCGACCTCGTCCTGATGCTGGTGCCGCCGGGCCCGGAGGCGACCGAGCCCGCGGCGACCGGCCGGGTGCTGCGCGTGCGGACGAAGGCGGACCTCGCCGACGGGTCCGGCGGCGGCCTCGCCGTGTCGGCGCTGACGGGGCAGGGGATGCCGGCGCTGCTCGATGCCATCGCCGCAGAGGCCGAGGCCGCGCTCGGCGGCGGCGATGCGCTCATCACCCGCGAGCGCCACCGCGACGCCCTGGAGCGCTGCGTCGCCCATCTCGACCGGCTGCCCGCCGTCGCCGCGATGCCGGAACTGGTGGCCGAGGATCTGCGCCTGGCCGTCCGCGCGCTCGGCGAGGTCGGCGGCCATGTCGGGATCGAGGCGGTGCTCGATCGCCTGTTTTCCGGCTTCTGCATCGGCAAGTAGCCCGGCTTTCCCCCTTCCGTGCGCGGAGAGAGTGGCGGCTCGATGCTGTCGCGCGGCACCGACTCAGCGCGTGCGTCGCGCGGGCTGGTCGCCCAAGGCGATGTCGACAGACGACGCCGACGATGTCGACCCTGTCACCGGCTTACGCGAAACACGCCCGATGTTTCACGTGAAAACCCGATCGCGTGTCACGAGCGGGTCAGGAACATGCCGGTGAGCAGGAAGCCGAAGCCGGCGAGGCCGAAGACGCCTTCCTTGCGCTGGCTCGGATCGATGAAGTGGGCGACGGCCCCGCCGGCGCAACAGAGCGCACCCAGGCCGATGGTGATGATGTGCATCATCTTGATCCTCGTTGGTCGCCCTCGCACGTGCGAGGTCTGCGATGTCACGAAATCCCGGGTGGCCGGGACGGACGCCGTTGTCCGTTCATAAGTCGTTCACAGATCGTCGATGACACGCGATCGTGAGTCCCGCAAGGGGTTTCATCGCGAGTCGGCATCGAAATTCGCCATGATCGACTGCCGAACGCAGTCGACCATCGTGCGGCAAGGCTCGGGCCGGATGGATCGACTGATCGAATGCAGTATTCGTTGCCGAAGGCGACGGCACCGTGCCTCTGGATGGGGCACGATCGATGCCATCCCGCTCGGCGGATCCCGGGCGATTGACCTTTCCGCAGCGCGGCGGCACATCCCGCGGATGCGTGAGACGTCTCCACAGGCCTTCGAAGTCCTCGTCGTCGGCGGCGGCCATGCCGGCGTCGAGGCGGCGGCGGCCGCCGCCCGGTGCGGCGCACGCACCGCCCTCGTCACGCACGATCCGGCGACCATCGGCGCGATGTCGTGCAATCCGGCGATCGGCGGCCTCGGCAAGGGCCATCTCGTGCGCGAGGTCGACGCCCTCGACGGCTTGATGGGCCGGGTCGCCGACGCGGCCGGCATCCAGTTCCGGCTGCTCAACCGGCGCAAGGGCCCGGCGGTGCGCGGGCCGCGCACCCAGGCCGACCGCAAGCTCTACGCGGCGGCGATGCAGGCGGCGGTGGCCGAGACCCGGAACCTGACCGTGGTCGCAGGCGCCTGCGAGGATCTGGTGGTGCGGGACGGGCGGGTCGCCGGGATCGTGCTCGGCGACGGGCGTACGCTCAGCGGCGGCGCGGTGGTGCTCACCACCGGCACCTTCCTGCGCGGGTTGATTCATATCGGCCCGGTTCAGATCCCGGCCGGCCGCGTCGGCGAGGCGCCGGCGGTCGGGCTGGCCCGGACCCTCGACCGGCTCGGCTTCCGGCTCGGGCGCCTGAAGACCGGCACCCCGCCGCGCCTCGACGGCCGCACCATCGACTGGTCGGGATTGGAGATGCAGGAGGCCGACGCCGAGCCGGTGCCGTTCTCGACCCTGACCGAGCGGATCACCACGCCGCAGATCCGCTGCGGCATCACCCGGACGACGCAAGCGGTCCACGACCTGATTCGCGAGACCCTGCACCTGTCGCCGATGTATTCCGGCGGCATCAGCAGCCGCGGCCCGCGCTACTGCCCGTCGATCGAGGACAAGGTGGTGCGCTTCGGCGACCGCGAGGGCCACCAGATCTTCCTCGAGCCCGAAGGCCTCGACGACCCGACGATCTACCCGAACGGCATCTCCACCGCGCTGCCGCAGACGGTGCAGCACCGGCTCGTCGCCCTGATCCCGGGCCTGGAGGCGACGCGGATCCTGCGGCCGGGCTACGCCATCGAGTACGATTACGTCGACCCGCGCGAGCTCGATGCCGGGCTCCAGGCCGAGCGCCTGCCGGGCCTGCTGCTCGCCGGGCAGATCAACGGTACCACCGGCTACGAGGAGGCGGCGGGGCAGGGGCTGGTCGCCGGCATCAACGCCGCACGGATCGCCGGCGGCGCGGCGGTGGCGACCTTCGACCGGGCGGAATCCTACCTCGGCGTGATGATCGACGACCTCGTCACCCATGGGGTGAGCGAGCCCTACCGCATGTTCACCTCGCGCTCGGAGTATCGCCTGAGCCTGCGCGTCGACAACGCCGACGAGCGCCTGACCCCGCGCGGGGCCGCGCTCGGCTGCGTCGGGACCCGGCGGGCGGCGCACTTCGCCGCGTCGCAGGCCGAGCTGTCGGCGGTGCGCGCCCGCCTCGACGCGCTGACCCTGACGCCGACCCAGGCGCAGGCCCACGGCCTCGCGCTCAACCAGGACGGCATCCGCCGCACCGCCTTCCAAATTCTCTCCTATCCCGATCTGGACTGGGGCCGCTTGGCCTCGGTCTGGCCCGAGCTGAGCGCGGTCTCGCCGCGGATCGCCGAGCGCCTGCGGACGGATGCGACTTACGCGGTCTATCTCGACCGGCAGAATGCCGACATCGCCGCCTTCCGCCGCGACGAGGCGGTGAGCCTGCCGGTTCGGCTGGATTACGGGCGCATCGCCGGGCTCTCCAACGAGATGCGGATCAAGCTTGAGACCGTGCGGCCGGGAACCCTGGGGCAGGCGGCGCGGATCGAGGGCGTCACCCCGGCCGCGCTGACGCTGCTCGCCGCCCATGCGCGGCGTCGCGAGGCAGTGGCATCGTAAGGATGGTCCTAGCCGCAACACGCGTCTTCCCTCCCCCCTCTGCGGGGGAGGGTACCCTGCGGAGCAGGGGGGGAGAGGGGAGCTCCGTTTCCGGAAAAGGTGCTCCCCTCTCCCGACCCTCGCTGACGCGAGGCCCACCCTCCCCCGCACGGGGGGGAGGGGAACCCGCGGATGTCGTCCGAAGCCTTCCGGGGGCCTCGCGATGAGCGCCGATCGCGACCGCGTGCTCGCCGCCGCGAATGTTTCACGTGAAACAGCGCAACGGCTCGATCTCTACGTGGCGCAGCTGGCGCGCTGGCAGACGATCAAGAACCTGGTCGGGCCGGCGACCCTGGCTGAGGTCTGGACGCGGCACGTGGCCGATGCGCTGCAGCTGCTCGATCTGATGCCGGAGGCGCGCCGCTGGCTTGACCTCGGCTCGGGCGCCGGCATCCCCGGGCTGATCCTGGCGATCGCCGGGCCGCCCGGCATCCGCGTCGACCTCGTCGAGAGCAACGCCCGCAAGTGCGCCTTCCTGACCGAGGCGGCCCGGGTCACCGGGGCGCCGGTAACGGTCCACAACGCGCGGATCGAGGCGGTGATCGGCGATCACCACGGGGTCGACGTGGTCTGCGCCCGGGCGCTCGCGCCGCTCGACCAGCTTCTCGCCTGGACCGAGCCACTGTTGAAAACGGGCACCACCGGGCTGTTTCCGAAGGGACGGGAAGCGGTTGCGGAATTGACCGATGCCGCGGAGCGGTGGACAGTCGGCCACGATCTCATTCCGAGCCGAACCGAGTCGGCCGCCCGGATCGTCCGCGTCACCGCCCTCGCTCCCAAGAGCCCCTAGCTCTCGAGAGCCTGCCACTCCCCCCAAGCGTTCCCGTCTCCCAGGCGCCCATGACAAGCGACGCGACTCCCCATCCCGCTGCCGATGCCGCGCCCGCGCGGCCGCTCCGGGTGCTGGCGCTGGCCAACCAGAAGGGCGGCGTCGGCAAGACCACGACGGCGATCAACCTCGGCACCGCGCTCGCGGCGATCGGCGAGCAGGTTCTGGTGATCGACCTCGACCCGCAGGGCAACGCATCGACCGGGCTCGGCATCGACCGGCGCGCCCGCCGGGTCTCGACCTACGAGGTGATGGCGGGCGAGGCGTCGCTGGCCCAGGCCGTGGTGCCCACCGCGGTTCCGCGCCTGTCGGTGGCGCCCTCGACCATGGACCTGCTCGGCCTGGAGCTGGAGCTGGCCTCGCTGCCCGACCGGGCGCACCGCCTGCGCAACGTGCTGCGGGGCCTGCGCGACGCGAACGCGACGCGCGACGTCAGCTACGTGCTGATCGACTGCCCGCCCTCGCTGAACCTGCTGACCATCAACGCGCTCGCCGCCGCCGATGCGGTGCTGGTGCCGCTGCAATGCGAGTTTTTCGCGCTCGAGGGCCTGAGCCAGCTGCTGCGCACCGTCGAGCAGGTGCGCGGCGCCTTGAACCCGAAGCTGACGATCCAGGGGATCGTGCTGACGATGTTCGATCCGCGCAACAACCTGTCGACGCAGGTGGTGGCGGACGTGCGCGGCTTCATGGGCGAGAAGGTCTACGAGACCATGATCCCGAGGAACGTCCGCGTGTCGGAAGCGCCCTCGCACGGCAAGCCGGTGCTGCTCTACGACCTGAAATGCGCGGGCTCGCAGGCCTACCTGCGGCTCGCCTCGGAAGTGATCCAGCGCGAGGGCCGGGTGCCGGCGGCGGCGTGAGCGGTCGCGACCCGCCCGTTTCGGCGGGCGGATGCGGCCCGGGACGGTTCGGGTGTACGGCGTAACGATGCGTAACGGAGTGAGTGGGTGAGCGGGATGGCGGACGAGGTGGCACGGCCCCGGCTGGGGCGCGGGCTCGCGGCCCTGATCGGCGATTTCGGGGATGCGGGCAACGAGGCGGGCAAGGTGCAGGCGCAGCGCAAGGTCGCGGTCGAGTTCCTGCGGCCGAACCCGCGCAACCCGCGCCGCAGCTTCAGCGAGACCGACCTCGACGAGCTCGCCGCCTCGATCCGCATGCGCGGCATCATCCAGCCGATCGTGGTGCGGGCGCTCGGCGAGGTGCCGGGCACGTTCGAGATCGTGGCGGGCGAGCGCCGCTGGCGCGCGGCTCAGCGCGCCGGGCACGACGAGGTGCCGGTGGTGGTGGTCGAGATCGACGACCGCGCCTCGCTCGAGTTCGCGATCCTGGAGAACATCCAGCGCGCCGACCTCAACGCCATCGAGGAGGCCTCCGGCTACGAGCGGCTGATGAGCGAGTTCTCCTATACACAGCGCGAGCTTGCCGAGATCCTGGGCAAGAGCCGCAGCCACCTCGCCAACACCCTGCGCCTGCTCAACCTGCCGGCGAAGGTGCAGGAGCGGCTGGTCGCGGCCGAGATCACCGCCGGCCATGCCCGCGCGCTGCTCGGCGTGCGCGCGCCCGAGCTGGTGGCCAAGCGCATCGTCGAGGAGGGGCTGACGGTGCGCGACGTCGAGGCGATCGCCGCGTCCGAGCAGCAACCCGACGACGTGCCGCGGCCCGGCCGGCCGCGTGGGCTGACCGAGAAGACCGCCGAGGTGCGCTCGCTGGAAAGCCGCCTCGCCCTGGCGCTCGGCCTCGGCGTGACCCTGAAGGCGAAGTCGTCCGAGGCCGGCGAGATCCGGATCCGCTACGGCACGGCCCAGGAATTCGAGGATCTCTGCCGCCGCTTCCAGGTGCCCGACGCCGGCTGACCGGTCGACGCCGGACGCCTCATCGCGGCGTCTCGATCTCTTGCCCCCGCGTCCGATCCCGGGACGGATGCGGGGCCGAGCCTTGTGGCGGCGGCGTGCGCGCGCCTAGAAGCGGGCTGCGTCCACCGTCCGGGCGCGCGTTCCATCGGTCCACGCCGTGGCGTCGCGGCGGGGCCTGCAGGCTCGCATTCGGGCCTCGGTGCCGGCCTCCGGCCGTTCGCGCGGCCCGTTCCATCCTTCGCACGGACACCTCCATGCCCCGCCTCCGCACGATGATCCTGGCCGCAGGCCTTCTCGCGATCCCCGGTCTCGGCCTTGCCCAGACCAGCTCCATCCGCGAGGCGCTGAAGCAGAACTGCACCGGCGATTACCTCGAGCATTGCAGCGAGCACCCGCCCGGCGGCCCGGCGGTGGAGGCCTGCTTCCGGGCCAACCTGAGCAAGCTGTCGCCCGAATGCGCCGCGGCGATCGCCCTCTACAAGCGCGAGACCAAGGGCCGGCGGATCTCCGAGGGGCGGTGAGCCGGCCCCGGCCGCCAGCCGCGCCGATCGGGAGCAGATCGCGCACCGCCTCGGGCGGGCGGCACGGACGGACGCCCCCCGAGGCGACGTCGATCGGCGGGGCTCCGGCGGCCGTCGCGTCAGCGATGGCGTTCGTCATCGGTGAGGATTCGGCAGGCGTCGAGGGCGGACAGGGCCGGCGCGCAGACGTCCGGGTGGCCCTGGCAGCAATCGCGCATCAGGAACTGGATCAACCCGCCGAGCGCCGGGTAGGCCGCGCTGTAGAGGATCGAGCGGCCCTCGCGCCGAGACGCGATCAGCCCGGCATGCTCGAGCTCCTTCACGTGGAACGACAGGTTCGAGGTCGAGACGCCGACCGCGCCGGCGAGGGCACCGGCCGCGACGCCGTCCGGCCCCGCGGTCACGAGATGGCGCACGATCCGCAGGCGGTGCGCCTGGGCGAGCGCGCCGAAGGCGGCTAGAGCTTGCGCTTCGTCCATCGTCGGTCCAATATTTCAATGAATCTTGAAACATAACGGACGCCCGACGCGTGGACAAGCTGCCCTTCGCCGATCTGCCCAACATCGCCGCCGAGCACTTCGCCGTGCCGACGCCGGGCACCCTCGCGCCGAAGACCGGCTTCGCCCACCCGCCGCGATTCCTCATCCTGTACGGATCGCTGCGCGCGCGCGCCTTCAGCCGGTTCCTGGCCGAGGAGGCGGCCCGCCTGCTCGCGGCGATGGGTGGCGAGGTGCGGATCTATCACGCTGACGGCCTGCCGCTGCCGGACGACGCCACCGCCGACCATCCGAAGGTCCGGGAGCTGCGCGCCGCCTCGCTGTGGTCGGAGGGGCAGGTCTGGGTCAGCCCGGAGCGCCACGGCACGCTCACCGGCGTGATGAAGAGCCAGATCGACTGGCTGCCGCTCTCGGAGGGCTCGGTGCGCCCGACGCAGGGGCGCACGCTCGCGGTGATGCAGGTCTCGGGCGGCTCGCAATCGTTCAACGCCGTCAACGCCCTGCGCGTGCTCGGGCGCTGGATGCGGATGATCACCATCCCCAACCAGTCCTCGGTGCCCGCCGCCTACACGCAGTTCGACGAGGCCGGCCGGATGAAGCCGGGGCCGCTCTACGACCGCGTCGTCGACGTCTGCGAGGAGCTCTACAAGTTCACGCTGCTCACCCGCGAGCGGGCCGACCTTCTGGTCGACCGCTATTCCGAGCGGAAGGAGCGGGCGCCCGCGCGCCTCGATGCGGTGGCCGCCGACATCGGGTTCGCCAAGCCGTAGGCGGCGGCCCGGCCGGCTTCGGCCGGATCACGCAGCGTGATCCGGCGCGGCGGTCGCTCGTCAAGCCGGATCGGCGCCGATCGGCGGGCTTTGGTTGCGCGATCCGGGCCTCAGCCCCGTCGCCGCGCCGCCTGCGTCGCGATCCGCAGCAGGGCGGAGGAGGCGTGGGCGTGGGCCAGGACCGGATCGGAGCGGCGGCAGGCCAGGATCGCGTCCTGGAGGATCTGCACCGCCTGGCGCAGGGTGTTGGGGCTCCAGCGGGCGAGCTGCGTCTCGATGCTGCCCTTGCGCTTGAAGTGCAGGCCGCGCCAGCTCGCGACCATCAGGCTCGGCGCCTTGTCGCCGCCCTCGATCCGCACGGCGAGCAGCTGCAGCGCATGGCGCAGGCCGGAGCCCAGCATCGCCGAGGGGTCGAGGCCCTCGTGGCGGAAGCGGCGGATGTCGCGCTCCACCACGTCGCCTTGGCCCGCGAAGGCGGCGTCGATCAGGGTGTTGAGCTGGCTGCCGGCGACGTCGCTCACCACCGCCTCGACGTCGTCGAGCCCGACGGTTCCGGTGCCGGCCGCGTAGAGCGCGAGCTTCTCGATCTCGGCGAGGCTCGCCCGGCGGTCGCCGCCCAGGCTCTCGGCCAGCAGGGTGCGGGCGTCGCGGTCGATGCGCAGGCCGCGCGCCTCCAGCGTCCGGTCGATCAGGTCGGCGATCGCGCGGGCGTCGTCGGCGTAGCACGGGATCGCCAGCGCCTTGGCCGACTTCTCGCACAGCGTGCGCAGCGGCGCGGTCTTGGCCAGATCGCCGGCCTCGATCACGATGCGCGTGCCCTGGATCTCGCCCTTGAGCAGCGCCTCGACGGCGGGCGCGATCGGCCGGCTCGTCGGGCGCACCCAGATCGCGCGCTTGTCGCCGAACAGCCCGACGGTGCCGGCCTCGTCGACGAGCCGGCCGGGATCGCCGGCGAGCGCGTCGCCGTCGATCCGCACCAGGGCGAACGGGTCGCCCGGATCGGTGACGAAGCCCTCGGCGAGCTGCTTGGCGCGCTCGGCCACCAGCCCGGTATCGGGGCCGAACAGCAGGATCACCGGCATGCGCGGGTCCGGCCCGCGCCGCAGCAACCCCTCGATCTCGCCGGCCTTGACCGCGGTCACGCCCGGGCTCCCCGCCCGATCCTCAAGGCTTGGCCGAGAGCACCGAGGCGAGGCGGGTCTTGATCTGGTCGGCCAGCACCGAGGCGAGGCGGATCTCGGCGTCGCGGGCGGCGCGCAGGGATGCGAAGCGCTGCACCGAGCGGTCGTAGGTCGCGGTCGAGGTCGCCACGCCCTCGGTGACGATCTTGGTGCCGTCGAGGTTTTCCAGGCTGTACTTGACCACGCCGACGATGGTGCCGGCCTCGGCGCGGCCCGTGGTGGTCGAGACGATCGGCGTCTGCACCGACTCGCTGCCCTGCAGCTTCAGCCGGTAGCGCTTCGGCCCGGGCTGGCCGGAGCCGTCGAGGGCGAAGATCAGCTCGCTGCGCAGGTAGTGCCCGATGCGCTCCTGGTCGCGTGCCATCGCGATGTCGTCGACCTGGATGCCGGCGAGCAGCGCGGGCAGCGACTCGCCGGACGCCGTCGGCCCGTAGAGCGGGCGGAAGCAGGCCGAGAGGTTGAGCGCGAGGCCTGCGACGCAGGCGAGACGGGCCGCCCGCGCCGCGGCGCGAGCCGTCGCGGTCCCGATCGTTGTGTCCGCCATCCGCCTCATCCGCCCGCCGCAATCCGTCTCGTCCAGGGTTCTTTAGCGCGAGCGAACGGCCCGGCGCCACGACCCTACGCGCGATCCCTTACGATTCGTCTGCGGCGGGAGTTGGGTCGCCGAGGTCGGTGACCGCGGGCCGCGGAGGCCGGACGCGTCGCGCCGCGGCGAAGCCGAAGACGTCGGCGGGAACGCTCCCCGGGGGGCGTCGACCGGCCGCTTCGGCGCCTGCGGGCGCGGCCGTCCTGCTGCGCGCGAGCCGCCATCGAGACCGCCTGCGGCGTCTCGAACCAGGATCGTGCCGGTCTCGGGCCGTGCCGGGCCGACGCAGGCGGTGCAGCCGCCGCCGGAGCGTTGACGCGTGGGGTGACGCTGACCGGGCAGCACGCGCGAAACCTGACGACGGGTGGTCGCGGCGCGCGCGGGCATGCTTCCCGGTCACGCACGCGCGATCGTCACGACGGCATCGTCGCAATCGCGTGCCGAGACGGGTACGGATCCGGGATTTCCCACGGATCGCGGCCGTCTAGAACTCGAGGCCGGGGCTTTTCAGGGCGTCGGCCTCGCGGCTGCAGAAGGCCTGATCCGGGGGCTTGCGCTCGCCCGCCAGCACCTTGGCGAGCTCGGCCCGCGCCCGGTCGAGATCGGCCCGGAACGCGGCGTCGCCGACGAGCGCCGCGAAGATCACCGAGCCGTTGGTGCGCCCGGCGGCGACGTCGCTCAGCCAGTGCACGCCGCAGACCACGCGGCTCTCGCCGTAGGCCCGGCCGCGGGCGAGGATGGCGGTGGCCTTCTCGGGCACCAGCGCGGCCATGATCAGGGCGTAGGCCCAGCCCTGGGTGGCGTGGCCCGACGGATAGCTGAAGCTGTCGGCGAGCGCCTGGGTCCGTTGCACGCAGATCGGCGCCTCGTTGCCGACGAAGGGGCGCAGGCGCCGGTAATGCACCTTCGGACCGCGGGTGCCGGCGGCGATGTCGAGGCGCGCGCGCTCGAACAGGGTGATCACCGCCGGCACGCGGGCCTGGTCGATGCGGGTGCCGAGCACGCAGGCGAAGGTCTCGAGGATCGCGGCCGCGCCCTCGGCCACGTCGGTGGCGGCCATCTCCCAGCGCGGCGTGCCCTTCATCGCCCGCGTGGCGTTGAAGGCGGCGCGGTCGGCCGCCTCCAGGGTCGAGTGGCTCGCCGGCGGCGCCGGCAGGATCTGGACGGTGTCGGGCACGCCCGTGCCGGTCAGGTACGGCTTGTGCGCCGGCTTGTCCGGGCGGACCGGGTCGGCGGCGACGGAGGGCGCCGACGGCTCGGCCGTGGCCGGGGTCTCGGCATGCACGGCGGGAGCGAGGAGCGCGAGGAGCGCCAGGGCGATCGGGAAACGCGGCATCGGGTCCGTCCTCCGGGGCGGGCGAGGCCCAAGCCATAACGCCCGGACGTTGAACGGGATACGACGGCACCGCGACTTTTCCGATCGCGACCTCACCTCTTCCCTCTCCCGCTTGAGGGGGGAGGGAAGAGCCGCCCCCTCAGAACCCGGACGGCGCCCGCAGGTGCCAGTCGGTCGCGCCCTGGAACGCCTGCCCGATGCGCAGGGCCAGCGCCTCGTCGTAGCCGCGGCCGACGATCTGCAGCGAGAGCGGCAGGCCGCCGCGCGAGACGCCGTTCGGCAGGCTGAGGCCGCACAGGTCGAGCAGGTTGGCGAAGCGCGTGAAGCGGGAGGGCAGGTGCAGCTCGTCGACCTCCGCCAGGGGCACGGCCGCGGTCTCGGTGGTGGGCGTCAGGATCGCGTCGATCCCGTCCCAGGCGCGCGCGAGGTCGCGCTTGAGCGCGTCGCGGCGCTCGAGCGTCGCGAGGTACTCCTGCGCCGACAGGGTGCGCCCGCCGAGGATGCGCGCGCGCACCGCGTCGCCGAGCGGCGCGGCCGCGTCCTCGGCGAGCGCGCCATTGACGAAGTAGGCCTCGGCGTTGGTGATCCCGCTCATCGCCACGAGGTCGGCGAAGCGGAACGGCAGCGCGACGTCGACGATCTCCGCGCCGAGCCCGGACAGCACGTCGAGGGAGGCGTCGTAGGCGGCCAGTATCTCGGCCGAGCAGCCGTCCCGCTCGGCCTCCGGCATCCGCGCGAGCCGCAGGCCGCGCACGCCGCGGTTCAGGGTCGGGAACGGGTCGACGGGCAGGATGCCGCGGGTCGCCGGGTCGAGCGGATCGGGGCCGGAGATCGCCGCGTAGAGCAGCGCGGCGTCGGCGACGCTGCGGGCGAGCGGGCCGGGGGTGTCGAGGGTCGCGCTGAGCGGGACGATGCCGTGGGTCGAGACCCGGCCGACGGTGACCTTCAGCCCGGTCAGCCCGCAGAAGGCCGCGGGCAGGCGCACCGAGCCGCCGGTATCGGTGCCGATGCCCCAGGGCGCCATCCGCGCCGCCACCGCGACGCCGGTGCCGCTGCTCGATCCGCCGGGCGTGCGGGCGACCGCGAGGTCCCACGGGTTCCACGGGGTGCCGAGATGCGGGTTGGTGCCCCAGCCGCCATAGGCGAACTCCACCGTGTGGGTCTTGCCGAGCACGATCATCCCCTGCGCGATCAGGCGCCGGGCGATGGTGGCGGTGCGGGCGGCGCGCCGCGCCCGGTGGGCGGCCGAGCCGCCCAGGGTGATGCGGCCCTCGAGGTCGATCAGGTCCTTCAGCGCGATCGGCACCCCGTGCAGCGGCCCGACCGCGTGGCCGGAGCGGATCGCCCGGTCCGCGCCCTCGGCCGCCAGCCGCGCATCGTCGGCGAACACCTCGGTGAAGGCCTGGAGCTTCGGCTCGCGGGCGGCGATGCGGTCGAGCATCGCCGCCACGGCCTCGACCGGCGACAGCGTTTTGCCGGCAATTCTGTTTGCGAGCTCGGTCGCGGAGAGGTCGGCGATGGCGTTCGTCGTGTCGGTCATCCGGAAGGACCCTTTAATGTCCGGTCGTCGTGGTCGGGGGCCATCCCGTCGTCCCGGGGCGCCGCTCACGCGGCCCCGGAACGACGGGGCGTCGAGCGTCGGACGCGGCTACGGCAGGCTCACCAGCGTCAGGTCGACGAACCAGCTCTGCGGCGAGACGAACCCCTTCACCCTCGGGCTCATGCCGCGGGGGTTGAGGTCGTGGACGACGTAGAGCCAGGGCGGGTCGTCGACGAGGCGCTCGTGCGCGGCCTTGGTGGCGGCCGAGATCTCGGCCGGATCGCTCGATTCGGCGAGCGTTTTCAGGGCCTTGTCGAAGGGCGCGTCGGTCCAGTTCGGGAAGTTGAAGCCGTTGGGCGGAAACCGGTCGGCCGCGAAGTAGCGCACCATCACGCCCGCATCGGATGTGGGCGAGGAGACGTTGAGGGCGTTCGAGCCCTGCAGGCTGGCCGCGTCGGGCAGCGCCCGGCTCGAGTTCAGCAGGATCTGCCACTCGACGACGTTGAACGATACGTCGACGTCGCAGGCCTGCTTGAGGTTCTCCTGCAGGAACTCGTTCATCGGCATCGGCGACATCTGCCCCGAGCCCGAGGCCGAGATCATGATCTTCAGCGCGAGCGGGTTCCTGGCGGTGAAGCCGGCCTCGGCCAGCAGCGCCTTGCCCCGCTTCGGATCGAAGCCGTAGCGGTTCTTGGGGGTGCCGAAATCCGGGTTGCCGTCGTTGAACCAGCCGCTGGCGGCCTCCGCGGTGCCGTTGAGGAAGCTGACCACCGCCGCGCGGTCGACGCAGTAGTTCAGGGCCTGGCGCACGCGCACGTCCTTCACCGGGCTGTTGGTCGCGCCGATGTTGAAGATCCACGGCCAGACATGGGGGTAGGTGCCGGTGGTGACGGCGAAGCCCGCGGCCTTCAGCGACGGGATCGCGTCGGGCGCCGGCACCTCGATCCAGTCGACCTGGCCGGCCCGCAACGCGGCGATCCGGGCGTTGGCCTCGGGG
Organism: Methylobacterium sp. E-016; assembly: GCF_022829745.1. Classification (NCBI taxonomy): domain Bacteria; kingdom Pseudomonadati; phylum Pseudomonadota; class Alphaproteobacteria; order Hyphomicrobiales; family Methylobacteriaceae; genus Methylobacterium; species Methylobacterium sp. E-016. The sequence goes on along the minus strand of NZ_JAKSYF010000076.1, from coordinate 19,198 downwards.
ATCGGCATCAGGCGGACCCGGTCGACCTTGGCGAGGCGGGACCTGTCCCAGTAGCCGTCGTTGCGGGCGAGATCCGCCGATTCCCGCGGCGTCACCTTGGTCAGCTTGAACGGCCCGGTGCCGGCGGCCGGCACCGCCTGCACCTTGGCCCAGTCGCGCCCGGCCTTCTCGAACGATTTCGGGGAGGTGAACAGCAGGTACACCGCCATGTAGGGGAAGTACGAGGCCACCTGCGTGGTGGTGATCTGCACCGTCCTGTCGTCGAGCTTCTTGTAGCTGCCCATGATTGGCACCCGGGCGCGGGAGATGCCGGCGCCCTGCGCCTCGAATTGCGGGCTGTCGTTCTTGAAGTAGCGGTCGAGGTTCCAGATCACCGCGTCGGCATCGAACGCTTCGCCGTCGTGGAAGCGCACGCCGTCGCGCAGGTGGAAGGTCCAGACCCGCTTGTCCTCGGCCGACTGCTCCCAGGCGGTGGCGAGCGCCGGCATCAGCCCGGCCGGCCGGTCGGTGCGGGTGAGGTCCCACTGCACCAGCCCCTCGAAGATCGGGTAGCCGAGGAAGCGCATGCCCTCGAAGCCGTTGTTGGGCATGCCGGTGGCGGTGGGAATGTCGGTCGCGGTCATCGCGATGCGCAGGACGCTCTCGGCGAGCGCCGGCGGCGCGGCCAGCGCGGTGGTGACGGCGAGGGCAGCCAGAGTACGGCCGAGCATCGTGCGGCTTCTCATGCGTGGGTCCGGGAAAGCCCCTGCGGGCGAGGGGGGAGGCCCCTGCGGGCGAGGGGGACAGTCCCTCCGGGCAAGACCTGCGCCAACGATCTTGGGTTGTGCCGCAGGACAATGGCGTCTTGGGCGTTGCGCCCGGGCCTTGCGCCGCCCTATCCCGCGGCACCACGATGGCGCCTTCGGAGGTTTCGCTCCCGGCGGGGCCTGCGGTTCCGGACCGCCAGATGAGGGATGAGCGCGTTGGCAGAGACGATGAACGGCGCCGAGAGCCTGGTCCGCACCCTGGTCGCGGGCGGCGTCGAGGTGTGCTTCACCAATCCCGGCACCTCCGAGATGCATTTCGTGGCGGCGCTCGACCGGGTCGAGGGCATGGCCTGCGTGCTGTTCCTGTTCGAGGGCGGCGCGACGGGGGCCGCCGACGGCTACGCCCGCATGGCCGACAAGCCGGCCTCGACCCTGCTCCATCTCGGCCCCGGCCTCGCCAACGGCCTGGCCAACCTCCACAACGCGCGCCGCGCCCGCTCGCCGATCGTCAACATCGTCGGCGAGCACGCCACCTACCACCGCATCCACGACGCGCCGCTGACCTCGGACATCGCCGGCTTCGCCCGGCCGGTCTCGGCCTGGCTGCGCATGGGCACCACCGCCGAGGCCATCGCCGCGGACGGCGCCGACGCGATCGCCGCGGCGCGGACCGCCCCGGGGCGGATCGCGACCCTGATCCTGCCCGCCGACACCGCCTGGAACCCGGGCACCGGCATCGCGCCCGTCCCCGCGATCCCCGAGCGCGCGCGGGCGGGCGCGGATGCGCTGGGGCGCGCCGTCGCGGCCCTGGCCTCGGGCGAGCCGGCGGTGCTGCACCTGTCCGACCGGGCGGTGCGCGGCGAGGGCCGCCGCATCGCCGCCCGCATCGCGCGGAAGACCGGCGCCAAGCTGCTGGCCATGGCCGCCAACGCGCGGATCGACCGCGGCGCCGGCACGGTGCCGATCGAGCGCCTGCCCTACCCGATCGACGCCGCGATCGAGACCCTGGCGCCCTTCCGCCACGTCATCCTCGTCGGCGCGACGCCGCCGGTCGGGTTCTTCGCCTATCCCGGCAAGCCGAGCGTGCTCAGCGCGCCGGATGCCGAGACGATCGTGCTGGCGACGCCGGAGGAGGACCAGATCGAGGCGCTGGAGCGGCTGGCCGAGGCCGTCGGCGCGCCGGCGGACGAGTCGTCGGCCGCCGGCGCGCGCCCGGAGCTGCCGACCGCCGGCGCGCTCGCCGACGCCGCCATCGGCCGGGTGCTCGGCGCGCTGATCCCCGAGGGCGCGATCGTCTGCGACGAGTCGATCACCACCGGCCGCAACTTCTTCGGGCAGACCCATGCGGCCGCGCCCCACAGCTGGCTCCAGCTCGGCGGCGGCGCGATCGGCCTCGGCATCCCGATGGCGACGGGCGCCGCCATCGCCTGCCCCGGCCGCAAGGTGATCGCGCTGCAGGCCGACGGCAGCGCGCTCTACACCGCCCAGGCGCTGTGGACCCAGGCCCGCGAGCGCCTCGACGTGGTGACGCTGATCTGGTCGAACCGCTCCTACGCCATCCTGCGCCACGAGCTCGCCAACGTCGGCGCCGCCAATCCCGGCCCGAAGGCGATCGGCATGCTGACGCTGGACGACCCGGCGATCGACTGGGTCAGCCTCGCCAAAGGCTTCGGCGTCGAGGCGCGCCGCGTGGAGAATTTAGCCAGCTTCATCGACGTGTTCCGCGGGGCGCTGGCCCGGCGCGGGCCGTTCCTGATCGAGGTGGCTCTGTGAGGACCGGACAGACAGCCGCCGCGTCCGTTTCGTCTCCTTCAGCCGGCGTGCCGATGCCCGAAAGGCCCTCCCTTCCCCTCTCCCCGCACGCGGGGAGAGGCCCGCAGGCACCTCGTCGTGCCTGTGGGAAGCGGCGGCGAAGCCGAAGCGGCGGTGAGGGGGCGCGGACGGACGAGGCTCCTTCGTCGAGACCCCCTCACCGTCGGCTGCCGCCTCGCCGCGACGACGACGAGGTCGTCGCGGCCCTCTCCCCGCAGGCGGGGCGAGGGGATGCGCGCGGATCTCGGCGTGATGCCTTGCCGTCGACGTCCCGGCTTGCGGCATCAGGGCAGGGGACGCGGGCGTGACCACCTTCACCCTCCCGGGCCTGTCCGCGCCCGCCGAGATCCGCGTCGACCGCCACGGCGTGCCGCATCTCCGCGCCGCGTCGCAGGACGACGTCTTTCGCGTGCAGGGGTTCAACGCCGCCCGCGACCGGCTGTGGCAGCTCGACCTGTGGCGCAAGCGCGGCCTCGGGCTGCTCGCCGCCGATTTCGGGCCGGGCTACCTCGCGCAGGACCGGGCGGCGCGGCTGTTCCTGTACCGTGGCGACATGGAGGCCGAGTGGGCGGCCTACGGGCATCCGCGCACTCGGAACATCGTCGAGGCCTTCGTCGCCGGGCTGAACGTCTACGTCGCCCTGACCCTCGAGCGTCCCGACCTGCTGCCGCCGGAATTCGCCGCCCTCGGGACGCGCCCGGCGGCGTGGGCGCCCGAGGACGTGGTCCGCATCCGCAGCCATGCGCTGGTGCGCAACGTGGCCTCCGAGGTCGCCCGCGCGCAAGTGCTGGCGCGCGCCGACGCCGAGACCGACGCCCTGCGCAAGGGCCTGAGCCCGCCGCACGCGACGATGCCGCTCGGCGATCTCGAGCCGGCGCACTGGCCGGACGACCTGCTCGACGTGGTCCGCCTCGCCACCGCGCCGGTCGGGTTCGATCCGGCGCGGCTCGCCGCCACCCGCGACGCGGCCTGGGCCTGGACCCGGGTCGACGCGCACGGGAACGTCGGGCGCGAGACGATCGCCGAAAACCCCGAGCCGGCCGGCGACGGCTCGAACGCCTGGGCGGTCGCGCCGTCGCGCAGCGCCACCGGGCGGCCGATCCTGGCGAGCGACCCGCACCGCGCCTACGCCCTGCCGGCGCTGCGCTACGTCGTCCACCTCACCGCGCCCGGGCTCGACGTGATCGGCGCCGGCGAGCCGGCGCTCCCCGGCATCAGCATCGGCCACAACGGCAAGGCCGCCTTCGGCCTGACCATCGCCCCCTTCGACCAGGAGGACCTGTTCGTCCTCGACGTCGACCCCGGCGACCCGGACCGGTTCCGGTTCGACGGCGGCTGGGCGCCGATCGAGCGGGTGCACGAGCGCATCCCCGTCCGCGGCGAGGCCGACGAGCCGGTCACGCTCGGCTTCACCCGCCACGGCCCGGTGATCTGCGAGGACCGCGCCACCGCCAAGGCCTTCGCCGTCCGCACGGTGTGGTCCGAGCCCGGCGCCGGCGCCTATCTCGGCAGCCTGGCCTATCTCGACGCCGCGACGCCGGAGGCCTTCGGCGCGGCGCTGCGGCACTGGTCGGCGCCCTCCGTCAACCAGGTCTACGCCGACGTGACCGGGCGGGTCGCGTGGTTCACGGCGGGCAAGGCGCCGATCCGCCCGAACTGGGACGGCCTGCTGCCGGTGCCGGGCGACGGCCGATACGCCTGGGCCGGGTTCCACGACGGGGGAGACCTGCCGAGCCGGATCGATCCGGGCGCCGGCTTCGTCTACTCGGCCAACGAGATGAACCTGCCGGAGGAGTACCCGGCTGAGGCGCGGAAGCTCGGCTTCGAGTGGCACGAGCCGTGGCGCGCCCGGCGCATCCGCACGGTGCTGGCGCACCAGCCGCAGCACGCGCCGGCCGACTCGCAGCGGCTCCAGGGCGACGACGTCTCCGAGCCGGCGCTGCGGCTGGCGCACCTCGCCGCGACGCTGGCCGCGCCCGCCGACGCGGAGGCCCGCCGGGCGATCGCCCTGCTCGAGACCTTCGACGGGCACCTGCACGAGGGCTCGGCCTCGGCCGCGCTGGTGGAGGTGTTCTGGGTGCACCACCTGCGCCCGGCCCTGCTGCACGCCCTCGTGCCCGATTTAGAGACCCGGCGCCTGCTGCCGCCGGGCGACCTGCAGGCCCTGCTCGACCGCCTGGAGACGCCGCGCCCGCCGCTCGACCGCGCCGCCCGCGACGCGCTGGTCGAACGCACCCTGGCGGCGGCCTGGCGGGACTGCGCGGCCCGCCTCGGCCCCGATCCCGCGGCCTGGGCCTGGGGCCGCCTGCACCACGCGCTGTTCGCGCACCCGCTCGGCCCGCGCGGCTTCACCGGCCACGATGTCGGCCCCCTGCCGATGCCGGGGGCGGGGCCCTGCGTGATGCACGCCGAGTACGACCCCGCGACGTTCCGGATGACGCACGGCGCCTCGTTCCGGATGGTGCTCGACGTCGGCGACTGGGATGCCGGCGTCTTCGTCAACGCCCCGGGCCAATCCGGCCACCCGGCGAGCCCGCACTACGCCGACCATGCCGAGCCCTGGGCCCGGCGCGCCTACCGTCCGCTGCTGTACTCCCGCGCGGCGGTCGACGCCGCGACGGAGACGGTGATCACGCTGGTGCCGGGCGGCGACGGCGCCTGACGGGATCGCTCTGGACGAAGGCCCCGCCTTCGACCGAGCGGACGCCGACCTCGTTCCCGGGCCTCGAACGAAGACAGGCCCCCCACCGTCCCTCCCCCCTCTGCGGGGGAGGGAAGAGGCTCCGCGCGTTCCGTCATCCCGCAGCGGGTCGCGATCGCGCCGGCGCCCAGCGGCGCAGGGCGAGGTGGGTCGGGAGGAACAGCAGGGTCGGCAGGCCGACGATCAGGCCCGCGAGCCAGGCCCAGGCCGGAACCCAGGTCTGCGCCGCCCGGTCGCTCATGCCCCAGACGTAGTTGATGTTGACCGGGGTCAGGCCCGGCTCCGGCGTCGGCGGCGGCATCAGGAAGAAGCACGCCAGCAGGGTGACGATCGCGAGCGCGGTCCAGGTCGGCAGGGCGCGGCAATCGTAGCCGAGGCGGCCGACCAGGTAGATCAGCAGGAACGGCAGCCAGCCGTGGAAGCCCGACAGGCCGCGCAGGAACGGCGCGGTGCTCCGATCGAACATGTAGGCGGTCATCCCGGTGATCGGGCAGCCGAGGGCGGTGCCGAGGAAGTCGAGCACCCACAGCAGTTGCGGCGCGACGAGGCCGACCGCGCACATCGCGACGAGCAGCGGGCTCTCCAGCCAGATCCCGACCAGGGTCAGCAGCAGCGACTGGTCGCAGAAGTACAGGAAGTTCGTCGGGCCGTAAGCGGACAGGTAGGTCGGGACCAGGACCGCGACGAAGGCGGTGTAGGCGAGCTTGACGGGCATCGGGATGCGCCCGCGCGAAGCGGGGGCGAGCGCCGGGAATTCGGGCATCGGATCGTCTCGGCTGGCGAAGGGACGGGGAAATTCGGGTCCGGCGAGGCCCGGCCGGGATTTCGGCAGGGCCTCGCGAGGGGGCGTCGGTCCTGTCTCGGGTCAATTTTTGCCCGGATCGGTCCTTGCCCGGATCGGACCCTGCCCGGATCAGTCCTTGCCGACCGACATCAGCAGGCGCTCGGTCTTGGCGTCCTCGATGCGGTTCACCATGCGGCGGCCCTCATGCACGTCGCGCACCGTCTTGGTCGCGGTGATGCAGGATTGGACCAGCATCACCACGCCCATGGCGAGGTAGCCCTTGATCCAGATGTCCACCGGCAGGAACAGGATCCCGCAGGCCACCATCGCGGCCGAGCCGAGGAAGGCGGCGTAGGTGAAGGTGACCCAGGCGCCGGAATGCTGGGTGGTCTCGTTGTTCATGACACGCTCCTGATGTGGGACGGGAAAGGGATGGGATGCTCGGTGAGTCAGGCGGCCGGGGCGAGCCCGGCCTTGCGGCGCAGGCCCTCCAGCACGTCGCCGCCGGTCGGGCGGGTGCGCGGGCCGAAGCCCTCGCGCGCCAGGCGCTCGGCGATGTCGGCGCCGTCGGCCTCGGCAAGCGCCGCCTCGGTGTCGGTCGCCTCGGCCTGGAGCGCGCGCAGGCGCGCCAGGGTCGCCTCGGCCTCGCGCAGGGTGGCCGTGTCGCCGCGGCCGGTCTGGGCCGAGAGCCGCCGCACGGCTTCCGTCGCGCCGGCGACCCGCCGGCCGCGTTCCAGCTCCGCCTGCCGGCGGGTGGCGTCGGCGACGGTGGCGCGGATGCGGGCGACCTCGGCGGCGAACCGCGTGCGGGCCTCGTCGATCGCCCGGCGCTCGGCCTCGAGCTCGGCGATCGCGTCCGCCGCCTCCGCCGCGAGGTCGTCGCGCCCGGCGGCGAGCGCCGCGACGGCGCGGCCTTCGAGGTCGGCCGCCCGGGCGTCGATCTCGGCGCCGCGGCGGGCCTCGGCCTGGTCGCCGGCGATCGCCACGGCCAGCGCCCGGCGGCTGCGCTCCAGCGCGGCGCGGGTCTCGCGGATCTGCTGGTCGAGGATCAGCAGGGCGTTGCGGTCGTGGAGGTCTTCGGTGGCCCGGGCGACTTTCCCCCGGGCGAGGAGGTTGAGCAACTTGAGCATGGTGGGGCTCCCGCGTTATGAACATCGTTCACAACCGAAACCTCTCACGGGCATGAACAGCGTTCAAGTGCGCGATTGCACGTCGTGCAAAATGGGGCCGCGAGGCGACGCGTGACCGGGCCGGCAGACGGCGGCAAGCCGACGAAGGCGGAGGCACGCCGGGAAGCGCTTCGCACCGCGCTCGTTGCCGCGGCGGAGCGCCGGATCGCGGCGGACGGGCTCGGCGCCCTGCGCGCCCGCGACCTCGCCGCGGATGCCGGCTGCGCGCTCGGCGCGATCTACACCGCGTTCCCGGATCTCGACGCGCTGATCCTCGCGGTGAACCTGCGCACGCTCGGCCTGTTCGAGGCGGCGCTCGGGCCGGAGGCCGACGGGTTCGACGCGGCGGGCGCGGCCGACGAGCTCGTCCGGCTGGGCCAGGCCTATCTCGCCTTCGCGCAAGGCCACGCCAGGCGCTGGCGCGCCCTGTTCCAGCACCAGCTCGCCGACGGGCGGCGCCCGCCGGACGGGTACGTCGCCGAGCAGGCCCGCCTGTTCCGCCGGATCGAGGCGCCGTTGCAGGCGCTGCGCCCGGACCTCCCGGCCCTCGAGCGTGTCCTGCTCGCCCGCAGCCTGTTCTCGGCGACGCACGGCATCGTCATGCTCGGCCTCGACGCGCGCCTGATGGTGCTGCCGGTCGCGGTGGTGCGGGACCAGCTCGATCTGCTGATCCGCGCCATGGCGACGGGATTGGCGAACGCGGACGGGGCGGGCGCCGCGTGACGCGCTCGGCCGCGCCGACGCTGCGAACCGACGCTCAGGGCGCCTCGGCCTTCGCGATGGCGCGGACCGCCCTCAGCGCGTCCGCCCGGCTCGCGTCGCTCGCAAGCCCGCTCCACAGGCCGAGAAGCTCCCGCAACCCGGCCAGATCGCTCGGCGTGGCGGCCTCGCCGAACCGCGACGCGACCGTGCCCCCGAGCGCTTCGGCGAGACGGCGAAGACTGTCGTTCCCCTCCCCGACATCGTCGCGACCGGGGGTCTTTCCGCGATCCGGGCCGGGCTCAACACACATCGACGGTCGCCTCTTAAATAGCCATGCGACCGCACGCGTCCTCGTATTCTGCATTCAGAACGCTTTTACGGCAATACGCAACCTCTGGTCGTAAGGCGGCGTTGTCGGCTTAAGTCTGAGTTGGCAGATGAGAACATCGCTTTGAAGACAGCATGATGGCGACAGACGAAAGGTTCTCCGCCGGGGCCATGGTCGACGCTTGCCTGCGGCTCTACGAAATCGTCCGCGAGGTCGGAACACCCGAGATGGTCATGACGTGCCGTCTGCTGCTCTATCAATTCGGATTGCAGATTGCGGACGAGGTCAAGGCCGAGAAGGACGGCGCAAGACGCGACGAACATTGACGGCGTGGGAAAGGCCGGGGCCCGGTCCCCGCTCCGTTCCCGCGATGCGTCCGGCCCGACGGGCCTGTCTCGAGGCTCGGTCGGTCTTGCCTCAGTCGGTCTTGCCTCAGTCGGTCTTGCCGTCGAGGCCGAGCCAGTGGCGGCCGTCGCGGGCCAGGAGGTCGTCGGCGGCCTTCGGGCCGGGGGTGCCGGCGGCGTAGTCCTCCACCGGGGCGGTCTTCCAGGCCTGCAGCAGCGGCTCGACCGCGGCCCAGCCGGCCTCGATGTTGTCGGCGCGCTGGAACAGCGTCGCGTCGCCGGTCATGCAATCGTAGAGCAGGGTCTCGTAGCCGACGTTGGGCTGGTTCTGGAAGAAGTCGGCGTACTTGAACCCCATCGTCACCCGGCCGATCTGCATCTGCGGCCCGGGCACCTTGACGTTCAGCTCGGTCCCGGCGCCGTGGTCGGGGTCGATGGTGATCCGCATCACGTTGGGGCTGAGCTCGGCCACCGGCGTGTCGGAGAACAGCTGAAACGGCGCCGGCTTGAACAGGATCGCGATCTCGGTGCGGCGCCCGGTCATGCGCTTGCCGGTGCGGACGTAGAACGGCACCCCGGCCCAGCGCCAGTTGTCGATCTCGAGCTTCAGGGCGACGTAGGTCTCGGTGGTCGAATCCTCGGCCACGTGCGGCTCTTCCCGGTAGCCGACGACCGGCTTCCCTTCGAGCGTGCCGGCCGTGTACTGGCCGCGCACGGCGTGGTCGGGCTGGATCGGCTTCACGGCCTGCGCGAGCTTGGCCTTCTCGCCGCGCACGTCCTCGGCCTTGAACGAGTTCGGCGGCTCCATCGCCACCATGCAGAGCAGCTGGAACATGTGGTTGGGCACCATGTCCCGCAGCGCGCCGGTGGGCTCGTAGAACCCGCCGCGCTCCTCGACGCCGACGGTCTCGCCGGCGGTGATCTGGATGCTGTCGACGTATTCGCGCCGCCAGACCGGCTCCAGCATGCCGTTGGCGAAGCGCAGAGCCATGATCGACTGCACCGTCTCCTTCCCCAGGAAGTGGTCGATCCGGTAGAACTGGCTCTCGTCGCCCTGCTTCAGGATCCGCGCGTTGAGCGCCTGCGCCGAGGCGAGGTCGGAGCCGAACGGCTTCTCGATCACCACCCGGCGGAAGGCGTCGTCCGCCTGCTTCAGCAGCCCGGCCTGGCCCAGCCCGTCGACCAGGGTGCCGAAGAAGCGCGGCGCCACCGCGAGGTAGAACACCACGTTGCCCGAGACCTTGCCCTTCAGGGCCTCGAAGGTCTTGGCATCCTCGAAGTCCCCCTTGAGGAAGTGGATGCGGTCGCGGATGAAGCCCCAGCTCTTCGGGTCGATCCGGTCGGCGTGGAACTCGGAGCCGGGGTCCTTGCTCAGGGTCTCCATCGAGGTGGTGAGCTCGGTGCGCAGGCCCTCGTCGCTGCCGTCGTTGTGGTCGACGCCGAGGATGGCGAAGCCGGGATCGAGCAGGCCGGCGCCGGCGAGGTTGTAGAGCGAGGGCATCAGCAGGCGCTTGGTCAGGTCGCCGGCGGCGCCGAAGATCACCAGCGTGCAGGGCGGCGCCGGCTTGGTGCCGCAGGCGGCCTCGTCCTTGAGGGGCGCGTCATGGCTCGATTCGGGCATCGGCGTCGTCCGGTTCTGCGACGCGATGGTGCGTCGCGGCATTCGATCGCACGTCAACCGGCGACCGCCACGGCCGTTCCCGGCGTGACGCGATCGTGTGAGGGCGGGAAGGGCCGGCTCCTCACCCCCTCCGGCGCAGCACCACGCCCGGCAGCGGGCAGGCGGCGGGGGCGACGGTGAGCACCGCCGCGCCCGGGCACAGGGCGCGGCAGCCCTGCGCCGCCTCGATCTGGTCGCGGCCGCAGGCCGTCGCGGTGCAGAACCGCCCGAGATCCTCGCAGGTCGCGCGGAAGCGGCCGGCGTCCGGCCGCTCGCGCAGGTCGGCGGCGGCGGCCGGGGCCGCGAGGGCGAGGAGCACCGGAAGAACGAGCCTGATCACGGGTCCACCCCATCGCCTCGCGCGGCCGCGCGAGGCGCCGACGTAGCATGGCGGCGCCTCGCGCCCTATGGCATGCACACGACAGGCGACAAGAGGACCTCGGCGGACACCGTGCTCGACATCCAAGGCCTCTCCAAGACCTATGCCGACGGCACGCAGGCGCTCGCGGGCATCGACCTGTCGGTGGCGGCCGGCGAGATCGTCGCGCTGATCGGCGGCTCGGGCTGCGGCAAGACCACCCTGCTCCGGCTGATCGCCGGCCTCGACCGCGGCAGCGCCGGCACGATCACGCTCGACGGCGAGGCCATCGCCGCGCCGCATCCCGGCGTGGGCCTGGTGTTCCAGGAGCCGCGCCTGCTGCCCTGGCTCACGGTGGCCGACAATGTCGGCTTCGGCCTCGACGGCGTCCGCAGGCCCGAGCGCCGCGCCCGCGTCGCCCACGCGCTGGAGCGGGTCGGGCTGTCCGAGCACGCCGCGCGCTGGCCGCGCGACCTGTCGGGCGGGCAGCAGCAGCGGGTCTCGATCGCCCGCGCCTTCGTGGCGCGCCCGCGGGTGCTGCTCCTCGACGAGCCGTTCTCGGCGCTCGACGCCTTCACTCGCAAGGACCTGCACGGGCACCTGCTCGCGCTCTGGGCCGAGACCCGCCCGACGATCCTCATCGTCACCCACGACGTCGGCGAGGCGGTGGCGCTCGCCGACCGCGCCGTGGTGATGCGGCCGAAGCCCGGCCGCCTCGACGAGACGGTGCGGCTCGGCATCGCCCGCCCGCGCGATCCCGCCTCGCCGCAGAGCGAGGCCTCGACCCGCGCGATCCTGGCGGCCCTGGACCGCTCGCTGCGCCCGGCCGAGGCCCAGGCCGCCGCGGCGCCCGCCGGGAACTGGTGGTAGCGGGCGGCGCCGGTTGAGCCGCGGTGCGGTTCCCGCTAACGGCGACCGATCAAGACCCACGATGGAGGAGACGACGATGGACGCCACCACGCTTCGCGCGCTTCAGGCCCCGCTGAAGGACCAGTACCGCAACACCCCCGACGACGCGGTGATCACCCTGCGGGCCAAGGGCTCGCTCGACGACACGGCGATCGCCTGCAAGGTCGAGACCGGCCGCGCGCTGGCGGTGGCCGGCCTGCACCCGGCGACCGGCGGCTCGGGCGCCGAGCTGTGCTCGGGCGACATGCTGCTCGAGGCGCTGGTCGCCTGCGCCGGCGTGACGCTGAAGGCGGTGGCCACCGCCCTCGAGATCCCGCTGCGCGCCGGCACGGTGAGCGCGGAGGGCGACCTCGACTTCCGTGGGACGCTCGGCGTCGACAAGGCGGCACCGGTGGGCTTCCGTGCGATCCGGCTCGCCTTCGCGCTGGACACCGACGCGCCGCAGGACAAGCTCGACCAGCTGCTCAAGCTGACCGAGCGCTACTGCGTCGTGTTCCAGACCCTGAACCACAAGCCGGAGCTCGCCGTCACCGCCGCCCGCAGCTGAGGGGAGCGCCCACGAAAAAGGGCGGCGGAGCCGAGGCTCCGCCGCCCGTTCGTTCGATCCTGCGATCGGAGCGCGGCTTACCGGGCCAGGCTGCCGGTCCGCGACAGGGCGCGGCCGGTGCGCACCGGGGCCTCGTCGCCAAGGCGCGGGCCGATCGAGCCGGTGGTCAGGGCATCGCCCTCGCGGGCGGAGTCGACCCAGGCCGGCATGCCGAAGAAGCTGCGCGAGTCGGTGCGGTCGACGCGGGGGGCGTCGAAGCCCTGCGAACCGAAGCCCTGGGCGAAGGCGGAGGCCGGGGCGGCGAGCGCGAGGACGAAGGCGAGGGAGGCGAGACGCTTGGTCATGGTCGGTTCCTTGTCGTGATGGACGACCCGGTCTCGCGTCGCTGCGCGCACCCCGTGGCCGTCACTGCCATGACCAGGAGATGGTGCGCTGCGGAACGGTACCACGTGCGCTTTCGCACGTGCGAGAAAGTAAAATTATAGTTCTATTTCAATGAGATAGTAGAACTATTCTACCGCGCGCGCCGCCAGGGATATCTCCCGGTGCCGTTGCTCGACAGTCCATTCGAAGCCCCGCGCGCTCCCTCCCCCGCACCCAAGTCGGGCCTGCCCGACTTGGGCACACGGGGTGCGGATCTCGGGCAAGCCCAAGATCCGTCGGGGGGAGGGAAGGGGCGCGTCGCGCTTTCGCCGATGGGAAAAAGCGCCTCACCCGGCCGAGACGAGCCAGCACCCGGCCGCGAGCCGCACGGCGCCGTCGTCCGCATGGGGCAGCACCGCCTCGGCGACGGCGGCGAGGGCCGCCCGGCGCAGGGGCGGCTCGGCGTCGCGCAGCAGGCGCGAGACCGGGCCGAGCTCGACCGCGACGGCGGCGGCCGCCTCCGCGGCGGCGCGGGCCGAGCCGTCCGCGGCGCGCCCGAGCACGAGGTCGCGCACCACCGGCGCGACCGAGACGGCGCCGAAGCCGGCCTCCGCCAGCAGGCGGCGCAGGGCGTCCGCGTCGGCGAAGCGGAACGGCCCGGGGCCGGCGAAGTCCGGCGGCCCCGCATCGGGCACCAGCGGCAGCACGGCCGCGCGGGGCACGGTGACCCACGGGTTGTCGGCCATCGCCTGCCAGCACAGGAAGGTCAGGCGCCCGTGCGGCGCCAGCGCCCGGCGGAGGTTGGCGAAGGCGGCGCGCGAATCCGAGAAGAACATCACGCCGAAGCGCGAGATCGCCCGCGCGAAGGGCGGCCCCGCGAACGCCTGCGTCTCGGCGTCGGCGACGATCCAGTCGATCGGCGCGGCGCCGGCCGCCACCGGCCGCGCCCGCGCCACCGCGAGCAGCGGCTCCGACAGGTCGGCGGCGACGACCCGGCCGGCCGCGCCCACCGCCTCGGCCGCGCTCAGCGCCGTCGCGCCGGAGCCGCAGCCGACGTCGAGCACCCCGTCGCCCGGCCGCAGGTCGGCGGCGGCGAGCAGCGCCTCGGTCAGCGGCGCGAACACCGCGTCGAGCACGCCCTGGCTGCGCGCCCAGCGCTGGCCGACCGCGCCGTTCCAGTATTCGGCCTGGGTCATCGTCGCTGTCATGGCCTGCTCCGTCGCTCGGCGATCCGGGCGGCATCTTGCATGCCGGGCGGCCGCCGTCAGCGGGGCGCGGCGACGCCGGCGCGTTTGGCCGGTTTCAGGCCGCGGCCATCCGCGCCCCCGCCTGCGACGCCAGCAGGTCCGCCACGGCCTCGGCCGACATCGGCCGGCCGAGATGGTAGCCCTGGAACAGGGTGCAGCCGAACGCCTGCAGCGTGGCGAGGTCGTCGGCGGTCTCGACGCCCTCGGCGACCACCTCGATGTCGAGCCAGCGCCCGAGCGCGAGCACGGCCTGGACCAGCCCGCACTTGTCGTCCGAGCCGGTCAGCCCGGTGACGAAGCTGCGGTCGATCTTGATGCGGTGGGCCTGGAGCTGGCGCAGGGAGGCGAGGGAGGAGTAGCCGATCCCGAAATCGTCCAGCGTCACGCGGATGCCGGCCTCGGCCAGCGCCGTGAGCTTGGCCTGCACCGCGCCGATGTCGAGGGCGGTCTCCTCGGTGATCTCGATCTCCAGCATCCGCGGCGGCAGGCCGAGGGCGGCCAGACGGCCGAGCACGATCTCGTCGACGGCGATCTGCGCCATCTCGCGGGGCGAGACGTTGAGCGCGACCTGGACCGTCTCCAGCCCGTGCCGGCACAGTGTCGCCACCATCGCGCAGGCCTGCTCGAGGATGGCGCGCAGCAGCGACTCGGTGAGGCCGGCCGTCGCCGCCGCCGCCACGACGTCGGCCGGCGGGATCCAGCCGTGGCGCGGGTGGTTCCAGCGCACCAGCGCCTCCAGGCTCACCAGGTTGCGCCCGTCCCGCCCGAAGATCGGCTGGAAGCACACCGTCACCACGCCCTCGGCGAGCGCCTGCGACAGGTCGCGCTCGCTGTCGCGCCGCGTCTCCATCCGGTCGCGCAGGCATTCGTCGAACAGGCGGGCGCGGTTCCGGCCGGCGCCCTTGGCCGCGTAGAGCGCCTCGTCGGCGCAGCTCAGGCGATGCGTCAGGCTGCCGGCGTCGCCCTGGTGGATGCCGATGCTGATGCCGAGCCGGCCGGCGTCGAGGGATTCGAACGGCTCGGCGACCGCGCCGATCAGGCGGGCGGCGAGCACGTCCTGCGCGATCCCCGCCGGCGCCGGCGCGTAGAGCACGGCGAACTCGTCGCCGCCGAGCCGGGCGGCGAGGCTGCCCGGCGGCAGGGCGGCGGCCATCCTTCGCGCCACCTCGGCCAGGACCCGGTCGCCCATGGTGTGGCCGTGGACGTCGTTGACGGATTTGAAGCCGTCGAGGTCGAGCAGCATCAGGCAATGCGCGACGGGCTCGACCGCCGCGTCGTCGCGCAAGGCCGCCTCACCGCGCAAGGCTCCATCACCGCGCAAGGCGGCGTCGGCATCCTGCTGGAAGCCGGCGCGGTTCAGGAGGCCGGTGAGGTCGTCGTGGGTCGCCCGCCGCGCCATCTCGAGGGCGAGCGCGCTGGCGCTGGCATGGGCCTCCATGCGCGACTGCGCGAGGGCGCTGGCCTCGTTCTTCAGCCGGCTCGCCTCGCGAAAACCCGACTCGCACAGGAACGCGCCGCGGATCATCGCGGCGAGGTAGAGCAGCACCGTCGCGGCGAGGCAGATCCGGTCGAAGCCGCCGGCCACGAGCAGGCATCCGGCAAACGAGAGCAGCGGCGGGGTGAAGAAGCCGATCGGCATGCGGGCGAAGGCGGTGCCGTAGGTGACCGCGCCGGCGGTCGTGCCGCATGTCAACGTCAGGTAGAACACCGTCTGCGCCGCGGTGCAGCCGGCGCACAGCGCCGGAAGGAACGCCCAGACCAGGCCCGACAGCCAGGCCGCCATCCAGACCAGGCGCAGGTGCCGGTCGACCGAGCGGGCGGCGGCCTCCGCCGACAGCGCCGTCCGCGGCGACAGCGCGGCGCAGGGTACGCGGCACAGGGCGAGGCGCAGCAGGTTGGCCGCCGTCGAGGCCGCGAACCAGGTCGCGCCGACGGCGCCCTGCCCGGCATGGATCGCCACGATCATGCCGACCAGGCCGAGGGCCATGTTGATCGGGATGGCGGTCGACATGCTCAGGCGCAGGGCCGCGAGCTGATCCCGCCGGATCAGGCGGTCGAGGTCCGACGGGCTCGGAACCGAACGGGGCCGGTCGTTCAAGGGGTCAGGCACGTCGCATCCAACCTGCAGGCGTTTCTTCGACTGACGCCGGAGCGGTGAAGGATCGCTTAAGCACGCGGCCCGGCGAGCGCCGGACGGCGCGCGTGCGACATCAGCGCCGGGGGCCGCCGCCCGGCCCGCCGAACCCGCCGGGGCCGGCCCCCGGCCCGCCGAAGCCGCCGGGACCGCCCGGGCCGCCGAGCCCGCCCGCGCCACCGAACCCGCCGGGGCCGCCGTGCCCGCCGCCGAACCCGTTCGGGGCCGTGCGGGTGTCGATGCCGAACCCGCCGCCCGGTCCGTTGCCGCCTGGGGCGCTGCCGCCGAGCCCGCCGCCCGCAGATCCGCCGCCCGGTCCACCGCCCCCCGGCCCGCCGCCGCCGGACCCACGGCCGCCGCGCTCGAAGCGTCCGTCCGGGCCGCCTCCGGGCAGGCCGCGGCCGTCGATCCGGTCCGGCGCGCGCTCGAACAGCGGGTTGCGGTCCGGCGCGGTGCCGCGTTCGTCGAGGCGCAGGGCCTCGACGGTGAGGCGCCCGTCGGCGGCCGGCCGCGTCGTCAGCACGGCGCGGACGCTGCCGCGGCGCGGGATCGCCGCACCGGCCGGCCCGGCGACGTCGAGGCCGGAGCCGAGGTTCATCCGGCCGCCGCTGCGGCCGATATAGGCCTCCACCGAGACCCGGCTCAGCCCCGGCGGGAATGGCAGCGCCTCGCTCGCGCGGGCCACCTTGAGCACGCCGCCCGCTGCCTCGCCGGCGACCGCGGCGCGCCGGCCGGCGGGCAGCGCGTCGGCGCCCTCCAGCCGCAGGCGCCCGATCACCGGGCGGCCGTCGCGGTCGTGCCGGACCGGGCCCGCGACGCGGGCGGGGCCCTCGGCCCGGGGCTCGATCAGGCTGGCGACGACGACGCCGTCCGGCCGGCGCAGGCCCGACACCGCGACCCGGTCGCCGACCGCCCAGCGCCCGGCGACGCCGACCGTGGCGACGCTCTGGCCGAGGACGACGAGGGCGCCCTCGGCCACCCTCTCCACCGGCCCGACCACCTCGCTCGTCACGTCGATCCGCCGGGTCGCGAGGCCGCCCGCCTCGGCATGGGCGACGACGTGGACCACGTGGCCGATCCGCATGTCGGCGGCGCGCGCCGCAACCCCGTCGATGCGCACGCTCACGTCCTCGGGATAGGCGATGCGCAGGTCGTTGACGACGATCGAGCCGAAGCGGCGGATCGTGCCGATCACCCCCGTGCCGCCGATGCCGCGGTCGCCGTCCCCCGGCGTGTCCGTCGGCCGCGCCCCGGTGCCGCCGATGCCCTGGTCGCGCGGCGCCTCCTGCGGCAGCGCGCGCCCCGGAACCAGGGCGGCGCCGGCGAGCAGGCGCAGGACGAGGCGGCGGGTCGGAGCGCTCATGCGCGCGGTCCCGGGGCGTCTGAATGCGAAGAACCTCGCGGGCCACGCTCCCCCGCAGAGGGGGGAGGAAGGGCACCTCGTCCGAGCCGGTCGCTCGACGACCGAACACCGCCCCGATCCGCGCGCGATCGTGCGACCGACAGGTTTCCGACCGACAGGTTCACGCCCCGGCCTCCGGCGTGGCCGGCGACGCCTCCTCGGCAGGGGGGACGCCCGCGCGCGGCGGCACGGCTTCGGCGTAGACGTAGAGGCCGAAGTTCCAGCGGTGGGGGCCGCCGGGATCGGTGGCGCAGGCGGCGTGGGCCTCGCGGTTGGCCTGGGTCAGCGCCTCCATCGCGATCTCCTTGGCGCGCGCCTCCAGCCGCCGCGCCAGATCCTCCGACAGCCCGTCGTAATGCACCGCGCGCTCGAGGAAGCGCGGCGCCTCGCCGAGGATGTTGGCGACCGAGGCCGCGATGTGGTCGTGGAGGTTGCGCCCGAAATAGTAGAGCTGCGGCTCGCCGCCGCCGCGCGGCACGTAGGCGGCCTCGGCCAGGACGATCCGGTCCTGGCCGTCGAGGGTGGCGAGCCCGCGGTCGAGCCATTCGTCGAGCACGGCGCGGGGCCGCAGGTCGCGGGTCACGCCGGCGACCAGGGCCTCGAAGGAGGGGCCGTCCTCGCCCGCGCGCCGCAGCGCCAGCGGGCGCCCGTCCGGGTCGGTGAAGGCGGGGTCCGCGAGCCACCGGGCGATGATCCGGCTGGTGCGCGAAACCACCGCCGGCACCGCGCTCACCGGCGCCCCGGCCCCGCGCAGGCGCCGCACCTCCTTGCGGTGGATGCCGGTGAGCAGCGAGACCCGGCTGTCGGTCTGCTCCTTGCCCTGCAGCGCGAAGTCGTGCTCGGCGACGTTGACGTAGAGCTCGCGCAGCAGGTTCGTCAGCGCCGGGAAGGTGATGCCGCGGGCCACGAACAGCCGGACCAGCGGGCGCAGCAGGCGCGCCACCGGCGCGTGCAGGGCAGCCCCCTCGGCGGTGTCGTTGACGGTCTCGGACATCGGCGCAGCATGGAGGCGGGCGACGTGGGACACAATCCCACATCGTGCGCCGGCGCACCTCGGCCCACCGATTTCGCGTTGACGTGGGAAATCTGCACACATACGGTTTGGGCGTGGTCAAATTTCCCACATCAACGCGATCCGGACGAGACCGATGCCCGAACCGAAACCCGCCCTCGTCTGCCGCCCGATGCCGCCCCTGAACGCGACCCTGCGCCGCGATCGCAGGCCGCCGGGCGGGACCACCCTTTCGCGACTGGGCCGGCTCGCCGCCTGCCTCGTCGCCCTCGCGCTGCCCGCTCTCGGGATCGCCGCCGCGGACACGGTCCACCGCGTCGCGACCCCAGGGGCGCTGCAGGCCGCAGCACCAGGATCCCCCTCCCGGGATGCTGCGGTGATCGACGGCGCCTCCCGGGTCGGCAGCCCGGTCCGGGAGGCGCTCCTCCTCACCCCCGACCGGGATCCGCGCCGATGATCGCCGCCGCCGCCCGAAGGCCGCCCGCCATAGGGACCGACCCGATGCGGACCGACCCGATGCGGACCGACCCGAGACCCCCGTGCGGCGGCGCCCGCGTCCTCGACCTCGCGATCTGCATGATCCTGGCCGTCACCATCGTCGGCCTGCTGCTGCTGGCGCTCTGACCGGCCCGTCGGAGGGCGTCTTCCGCAGCCGCGCCTTCCCCCCGCTGCGGAGGGGCGCGACCTTTCCGGACAACGCGCTCCCCGCTCCCGGCCCGCTTCGCAGCCCCCCCCCCCCCCCCCCTAGGGGGGGGCCCGGGGGGGCCCCCGGGACCCCCCCCGCCAAACCCCCCCACCCAAAACGAGAACCCCCCTGGCCGAATCCCTTTCCGGGCCCGTTTCCCCCCCTCTGCCCGCCCCCCGCCTGGAGGCCGGGGCCCCCCCCCCCCAAGCCCGCGGCCCTGCCGCGGCGGGCCCCCCCCCCCCCCCCGTTCCCCCCCCCCTCCCCTGGGCCGGGTTTCACCCCCGGGTGAACCCCC
>NZ_JAKSYF010000002.1:0-10702 GCF_022829745.1 Methylobacterium sp. E-016 | reverse complement strand
GTCGATGCCTACAATCACGCTCGTCGGCTCAAGACCCTGCGGGGCCTGACACCCACCGAGTTCATCCTGAACGCCTGGACGAAAGAGCCCAATCGCTTCAGGATCGACCCGTCACACCTCATCCCGGGACCATACACCTAGCGAAAGCGGTCGCGGCACGATGGCCCGAGGTCGCGATCCTTGTCGTGTCTGGCCTTGCAACACCGGCTGAGGGTCAGCTGCCAATGGGGGCGAGGTTCATGCCGAAGCCGTTCTCCGACGAGATGCTGGTTGATGCCACGCGCCGAGTAATTGCGGCGCGCGGCATCAAGCTGTGAAGGACGCCTCGCCGGTTGAGCCGGTCGAGGCGACATCTAGCTACCCTGCTCAGGCGGCCGAGCGGCCCGGCCGGCCCAGGCCAATGGTCTTTGCCAAGGCAGAGCGCCGGGCGGAGTATTCCAGTGCTGTCATGGGGTAGTCGGCTGGCAGGCCGAAGCGCTCACGGTATGAATGCGGATGGAGGCCATGACCGTTTAGGTGGCGCTTTAGGGTCTGATACGTTTTGCCATCAATGAAGCTGACCAGCCCGTCGGGTCGGATCGATTTGCGGATCTCTGCCGGGGTCGGCAGCGCGACTTCCTCGTCCGAGGCGTTGGCACCATCGGTAACTGTCTCGCTGGCGATACTGTTGAGAGCCGAATGAACGGTGCTCATCAATCCCGGAATCTCTACCGCCGGTATGTGATTGTTGGAGACGTAGGCCATTACAAGTTTGCTGACTAGCGCAACCGTATCGGCGCTCTGTGCTTGATTTTTATGCATCATCTGATTGTTCTTTCGGCTTTGATGCAAAGTAAGATTGCTTGATATAAGATCCAATACAAGTCTCGCGCGTCAATAAACCGCACGTATCATTTGTGTTTTGCATTCATACTGCAAAGATCGGGCAGTTTCGGCAATCGCAGCGGGAGGTAGGAGCCGGGGCGTCCCTTCAGGGCGGCCCCGGCTCTTGCGCGTCGCTCCGCGGCAGTGACGGCGTAGGGCGGTGCGTTTGGCTGTTGCCGGCATCCGCGTGGGTTCTTTCCAGATCAACTCCTAGTTCGGCTCAAGGCACAGATGTATGGCGGCGTTAGATACGCCACTATCCTGGCGCGACAGCGAAGCTCAAAAACTTCGTGAAATTACAGATGATGCTGACGAACACAGCAGATTTTTCACTGTATTCAATGACATATATCGCAATCTAGTTAATGTAAAAGCGAACAATATATTCGAGTGTAGGTTAAAATCGTCCGTATTGAGAAATATGATAAGTGATTTCTAAGAAGACGACTATCTAGATTACTTAATAGAAAATGAAGCTGACGCCTATGAAGCTGTGGCGATGTCGGTCGTGCGGAATTTGTTGCAACTCGATCGGCCATCCGCAGAGCCGAGCCTTGGCCTCCCAAGAGAGCCGAAGCTCGGGGGTGTGCCAGCTCTACTGATGCGACCGCCCGCTCAGCGATGATCGCGGCGCTGTGTGAGAAGCCCCGGCCGCTCAGGCGGTCCGGGGCTCTTCGCTCGATCATGTAGATCGAGGATACCTACTGCTCAACGATGATGCCGGCGATGATGCCGCCGCATCATCCGCATGCCACCGGTCCGGCGGCTCATCATGCTACCGGCGCGGGCATTGCGGTGCATGGCGGCCTGGTTGCTGTTGCCGGTCGCTGAGGCGTTGGGGTCGAGACCGTCGCCTGGCGCTGCAATGCTGCCCGTGTTCGCGCTGACCAAGAGGCCGAGTGTCAGGGTCGCGCCGAGGATGAGCTTGTTCATGAATAGGGCCTTCCACGGCGCGATGCCGTCGAACCGGAACAGAGACCGCGTAGCCAAGTTCCTGCGTGAACGTGCTTTGGGGGTGTTCTCACGGTTTTATGAGGACACCCGAACTGCTTCAGTATTTTCCGCCAAGCTATCACTTGACGATCCGGCGGAGCGTGTAGAGCAGTAGGCCTCCTTTTGTGGAGGAGACGACATTGGACGAACAAGTTGAAACTCAATCGACCGACTTCATGGAACTCGCTGCTGACCTCATCGCGGCGTACGTATCGAACAACAACGTGCCGGTATCCGAGCTGCCTGGCGTGATCGCTTCCGTGCACGCGGCTCTGTCCGGCCTCAGCAATAGCGCGCCCGCCGAGCCCGCTGGCCCGGAGAAGCCGACGCCGGCGCAGGTCAAGAAGTCGATCACGCCGGACGCGCTGATCTCCTTCATCGACGGCAAGCGCTACAAAACGCTTAAGCGCCACGTTACCAAGGCCGGCCTGACGATGGAGACCTACCGGGCACGCTACGGCCTGCCGTCGGACTACCCGTCGACTGCGGCGAGCTACTCCGCTCAGCGGTCCGAGCTTGCCCGCTCCCTCGGTCTCGGTCAGCAGCGGCGCAAGGCGGCCCCCAAGGCCGCGGACACGGCTGAGACGGTCTCCGAGGCACCCAAGACCCGCGGCCGGAAGCCCAAGGCTGTAGAAGCCCCCGAGGCGGTCCCGAAGGCCCGCGGGCGGAAGAAGGCCGAGAAGGTCGCCGAGACGGCCTGAGGCCGCTCAGCGCCCCGTTCCGGCACACCGCGGCACCTGTCGCGGTGATGTGCCCATAACCGGGTGCCGGCATCCTGCACCCGGGCCAAGTTGCGTATCGGCCTAGCTGGTGAGATCCGGTCTTCCCCCGCCGCGTGAGCAGATCGCGGCGGGGCCGAACCGTTCGGGGTGCTAGGCCAGATCGTTCTGCTCTTCGGGGTCTTCCGGGAGGCGCTCCGCCGGATCGACCGTCTCCTTCGTGTGGCTCCCCTCGATCTTCGGGGTGGGGGCCTTCACATCAGTGGTGCGGACGGTGGTGTGAGTGCCTTCGGCCTCCGGCTCGTTTTTGTCGGGCATAGGCGTTCCTCCGTGTCGCTAATCTGTCTGACGCTCAGCGTGCTCCGGCCGCGCCTGTCGACGGGGCGGTGGCGCCCGAAGTGCCAGCACCAGGCGCACCTGTCCCTGTGCTCATCCCATTCGCTCCCGGGGCCGTCATCGGCGTGGAGCCCGCACCCCCACCGGCATTCGCGCCACCCGGGGTAGAGAGTTCCTTCGGCTGGCCGGTGGTCGAACCGCCGGTGCCGCTGGTCCCCATGCCAGTCCCGGTCGTGCCGGAGGGCGCGGTTGCCTGTGCGAACGCGGCACCGGACAGAGCCAGAGTGCAAGAGGCGACGAGCGCGAGTGTTCTAATCGACATCGATGATCCTTATGCTGCGCCAATACGGGCACGCTGCTGGTAAGGTCAAACGTGCATCCAGGCACGTTTGTTCAATAATCTGTGCGCCTATGATTGAGTGCTACCTGCCCTGTAAACTCTCGGTGAAATGCTCCAGCACCTTGCCAAGGTGCCCGATGATCGTCGCCCTTTCCAGTTCGGTAGCTACGATCTTTAGTACCGCGATGCTGAGCCATTCGCTGCATCGCCGCTGCGCCTCGTCCATGTGCTTAGAGGCCTCCGACGAGCCATAGTCGAAGACGGATCGCAGCGTCAGGCAGGTCTATATCGTGCGTGGCCGCAAACTCATGAAAGAGCGATCTGCTGATTTTTTTGCGAAGCGTGAAACTTTCTCGTCTTTGATCCTGTCTCTCCTGCGATCGAGAACGGAAGATAGAAAATCCAGGAGGAATGTATGCGCTCCAGATTTACAATTTTTAGCATGATGATTGTAGCTGCCACGCCATCTGTAGCGCAGGAGCCTCAGAAGCCAGCTGTCACGGATCAGCAGAGAAAATCTGTCAGTGATGAGAAAGCGGCGCAGATCCGAGAGTTGATCGAGAAGGCCAAAATCAGGCAGCAGGGCATTGATCGACAGAACGAGAATTTATGGATCCGCTGGACGTATGCGGTTTGCATTGGCTGTGGGCCTATATCAGGCAAACTTCGCAGCGTACGAACGAACCCCTTACGTGTATTGGCAGGCATTCCGGCTGCGGAGGATGACGCTCGGGCCAACCGCGGGAAGCGACGCGTCTAGATGTCGGGAATGCCTCTGTAAACGGTATAGAGCCTTCGACCTCGCCTGACTCTGGCGGGGGTTCGGCGAGCATGCCGACCTCTACGATGCGTACCTCCGGCGGACGCAGACGTGCCGCTATCAGCGTGCCGTCGGGACCAAGCAGCCGAACCAGTACGGCCGGACCTGCCGCGCCGCGATCGGCCTCGAGGGCGGCGACGGGCGCACAGGCTTGCCCTCGCTGACCCGACCAGTTGCCATGCATCAATCAAACTTGTCCAAGCTGCATTGAGCCCCTACCCTAAGCGCCATGTTCAATCCCGCTATCTTGTTGAGCCTAGAGGCCTCGATGCCTCCTCAACCGCCAGTGATGGTGCAGGAAAGGGTATGGCAGTCGCCCGGCGGAGCTGCACAGCAGCGCCTCGCTCAGCGGCTTGCTGATGATTACGATGCGCGGGCTACAGCATGGTTAGCTCGTATGGACAATGTGAAAGCTGAAGCCGAGGAAATTTCTTCTTTGGGGTTAGCTAGTCCAGATGATTTAGCTACAATGGATAATATTATTGAGGAATACGAGGCTCATGCCGATGTTCGTGCGCTTTTTAGCTCAAGACTCGTAAAGCGTATTCGACGCGAAGTAAAAGCAATGTTTGAAATCGATCCTTCAGTTGCGGCTGCGGCTCGTGACGGAGGAAATCGCCTTATTGCCACTGATAAGAAAATTGTCGAAGCGCTTCTGGATTATGCCCTCTTTCTTCGTGCACTTCGTGCGGAAGGATCAGGCGAAGCACATGGCGGCCCAACGTTCGACAATGCCGACGATTTGCAGAGGCACCTAGACAGCCTCGCTGCGTGAGCGTGCGCATCACGGTTGAGCCCAGCTATGGACGGGGGCTCAAGGCTTTGCCGCCAGATCGAAGGAAGGCGGCAAACGCGGCGATCGTAAAGTTTCAGGCTGAGCCCGGCCTGCCTAGCCTTCGGTTCCGACAGCTCAAGGGGCGCGTGGACCACTTCATTATCAATCCGACCCGTGGAGATCGCATCATCCTGCGTCGGGACGCTGAGGATTTGTATGCCGTGATCGACGTAGGCCCGCACGACAATGTGCTGAGGCGTTGGGATCGATAGGCTTACCGCGCCTCGTCCGTGCCAACCATCCGCACGGTCGCACCAAGGCGGCTCCGATCCAGCCCCTTCGCCACGTAGCGCTCATCTGCCCGGGCAACCTGCACCGGAGCCGGCGCACGCCCCACGATGCTCAGATTGCCTCGTACAGCCCGTTCAAGCTCGGACCGCACCGCGCCATCCGCCAGGACAGCGAGGCCGCCCACGGTCGCTACAACGAGGACGCTGCGGGTGATGATCGAGGTGAGGGTGAGCATGGGGTGTCCTGGGCCTTTGGGGACCGTAGCAGGTTCATGAGCGCCGGGATGCAGCGCGGCAGGCACAGAGCGCGGCCGAATGCGTCCGCGGCCCTCACGGAGCAGCCTGCAGCCGAGAGATCGTGCTGTGGCTGACGTTGTAGCTCCGGCCGATCTCCGCGCAGCTCTCGCCGGCCTCCCACCGTGCCAGGGCCTCCCGCTGCTGATGGGGCGTGAGCTTGTGCTTCGGGCCGGAGCGGATGCCGCGTTCCCGTGCTCGCTTCAGCCCCTCCCCTGTCCGCGCTTGGATCAGCTCACGTTCGAACTCCGCCAAGCCTCCGAGGATCGTGACCATGAGCCGGCCGTGTGCCGTCGTCGTGTCGGCCCAGGCGTCCGCCAGAGAGCGGAAGCCTGCGCCGCGCCGCGTGATCTCTTCCAAGACGTTGAGGAGGTCGCGGGTCGACCGTGCCAGGCGATCGAGGCGGGTCACGATCAGCACGTCGCCCTCAGTGAGGCGGCCGATCGCGCGCTTAAGCGCGGCTCGGTCCGTACGCGACCCGCTGGCGGTCTCCCGAAAGACCTTGGAGCAGCCTTCAGCCGTCAGGCGCTCGACCTGTGCGGCAAGGCTCTGGTGGTCCGTGGAGACGCGTGCGTAGCGGTAGATCATACCTCAGTTGTGCACAGGAGTTCTGCACGAAGAATGAAGTATGATCTCAGCGGCTTGGCTTCCGTGCACAATCCCTGGATCGTGCACGCTATACTGAGCCTTATGCAGACAGCATCACGTTGGGAAAACGGTCGTTTTCTGACTGTTGTGCCGCGACCCGCAGTTTAGCGTTGACCGCCGACACCGCAAGCTCTCGTTTGTTTAGGTCAAGGGCCGTCCAGTTCAGCCCTTCCAGCCGCTCCTCGACGGTGCGCCCGGCCACCGTGATCTGATCCAGCCTCCCAAACAGCAGAGCACAAGCCAGTAGGCGGTGTTGCACCAGCGTCCGGAGAGACGCGTACCAGCGGCCAAGCGATCAGATCGTCTCGCCCGTCGTGGATAGGTGCGCACGGGCGCGTGCGGCAGAGAGGTAGCGCCCGATCAGCGCTGCGTAGATGTCGGGTTTCAAGCCGCGCGCACCCAAGGCGTGCACGATTACCTGACGACGGCGTCGGCTCACCCCAGCCCGCGAGAGCAGGCCCGTCGCCCGCGGCAATGGAGCGTCTGGCGTGAGCGCCAACGTCAGGGTGACACGTTTGCCGTAGCTCACTTGGAAGTCCGCTACGTCCCGCCACGCCACTGCGCCGTCGAGGAGGGGGGAGCGGAGCGTCTCGGGCGTCAGCACCAGCAGGGGCGAGCGGCCGCGCCGGTGGACCAACGTCGCGTAGAGGGCCGCCCCGATGACACCCGCGACCACGACGGCGGTTAGGATCTGCTGCGCGAGTGCGTCGTGGGCGATCCCAACGGCCCGCGGGTACAGGACGAAGGCTGCCCCCGCGGCCGCGAACAGTACGGCGAGCACGCCCATCGTCCAGATCATCGGCGCGCCGTTCTCGTAGACCAGCGTCTCTTCGGTCGGCACTGCCGCGGCGGTCACTTCCAGGTAGGCTCGTTCCGATGCCCGATACGCTCGGGCCCCGGCGAGAAAGTCGGCGCTGAGGTTGCGGCACAGGCCAGCCCAGTCGGCAACCAGCGCGCTTGGCCAAGTACGGTTCTCCGCGCCCAGTGGGCGGGCAGCATGGGTGAACAGGGCGTCGTCGAGGGGGACGCCGAGGGCCGCGATGCGCTGCCTGTCCGGCGGGTGGGTGTCGGTCGGGTGCTCTTGCCGTTCGTCGAGATGCGCTGCCGGGTCGGGAAAACCCACGGCCGGGATCGCATTGAGCACGCCTGCGACGAGGTCGCTCCCCGCCGCGTCCGGCGCGGCGAAGGCGGATCCGAGTGTCTTGCCCACCACAGGCCCGAGGCAGCCGACGCGAAGTAGGGCAGAGGCGGCGGGTACCGTGCCTGAGACGAGAGCACCGCGCCGGTCGGCTTCGAACTCGCGCACCCGGCTCCAGCGGGCCACGGCCGCATCGAACGTACCGAGGCTGCGGTGGCCGACATACGCTGCAGGTCGAGTGAGGATGTTGCCGACCCCGGAACCGCCGAGCGCAGCCAGCGCTCGTTGTAAACCGGCGTAGATCGGGGTGAAGCGCCGGCTGTAAGCGGTGTCCTCGCCTGCGAAATGCGCAAGTTCATGCCCGATCACCGCGGAGAGCTCACGCCCGTCGAGCACGCCGAGGTAAGGGGCAGGAAGGTAGAGGGTGCGACCAGTCAGGATCGTCCCGTCCAAGGCCAAGCGTACGGCGCCCTCCATGACGAAGAAGCCGCCGGTCAGGCCGACGATCACCGCGTCCGGCGGGAGAGCGTCCTGGCGCCCGGCGAGCTCGCGCACGAGGCGCCATAGGCCGGGGGCCTCCCGCTCATTCAAAGCCTGACCGTTCACATCGATGGGCTCGGGGGTGAACAGCGCGAACACGCCGCGCAGTCCGCGTACGGCACCAATTGCGGCCCAGACCGCGAGAACGGCGATGATCAGCGCGCCAAACAGCAACTTTGCCTCGCCGGCCGAAAACCGCCCAACGAACCACAGGCCCCCAGCCTCGAACAGGGTCACGCTTAGCACAGCGAGACTGAGGCCGATGATCTGCAGGCCGAGCAGTACCGGCAACGCGCGATGCACAAGGCCAAAGCTGGCAAGCAAGGCGTCGCGCGAGCGCCGTGCCCACAGACCTGCTGCCGCCGCGCCTACCAGCGCGACCAGACCAGCTAGCATCGCCAGCATCGTTCCAACGAGGGTCGCATACGGGATCCATGCCCGGGCGCTGGCAAGCGGTCGGTCGCGTTCCGCGCCGGCTAGGGCTTCCTGCGCCTTGTCGGCGGCCAGCGCTGCGCCGTAAGCGGTGCGCGCACCCTCGAACCGGACTGAAGCGAAGGGGTCCGTTGCCGCCAGCAGGCGCAGCTGAACCAACGAGACCGGCAACTCAACGAGCCGGCGGGTGTAAGTCGCGACGGTCTCGTGTCCGCGCTCGACCTCCCAGGCGCCGAGACCCGCGAGTAAGGTTGGCGCACCCACGACCCAGGCAAGGAGCAGGACAATAGGGGGAAGCCGTAAGCCATTGCCTCGCCCCATCCAAAACCGTGTGATCATGGAGCTCTCGGGGTCGGATTTATAAGGAGACGGGGACGTCCCGTGCGGTTCGGGCAAGCCCTCAGCTCGGCCGAGCACGGCTTTCGTACCGCTGGCAGGACTCGAAATCGCGCACCGAGCGGTTGTAGGTGTCGTTGAACAGCTGCGCCGGCTGGCTCGGATCGCCCTTTGTTTTGATATCCCGAGCCACATCCCGGCCATGGCCGATCACGCTTGCCACCGTGTCGGTGTACCCCGTACATGACGAGTTCGCCTTCGGGGTCATAGCGTCGAACGTCGTCCCAAGCTGACGGTTGGCGTTCGAAACCTCGCCGAGTGCGGCCAAGAATGGGCCCACGTCCGCTTTCGGTCCGAGGGCTTCGAAGCGCTGCACCGCACGCCGGAGGGCGAGGCTGGTCGTGAGCAACCGACGTGCTGGGGCGTCCTCCGGCATAGCCGCTGCACGCCGGTCGTCCCGAGCGAGTTCGCGTTCGAATAGCGCAGTGCCGTAGGCGTCCATCGCCTTGGCGGCGGCTTCGACCTTGGGCACCAGGATCAGGTGCTGCTCGCGCGCGAACTTGTATCCGTCTTCCTTGAACTCGCGGGTGGTCTGGTAGCGGGTCAGCGCCTTCAGTGTCGGATTGAGCTCGCGCAAGCTAGCAAGCAGCCGCGCAGCCTGCGGATCGACCTCCGGGACGGTACTGGGCAGGGCCGTCGCTTTTTCCAGCTCGTCGATCACCTCATCGAAATCGACGATGCCGAAGTGGTACCACGCATTGGCGCCGAGCTTCGTGCCGAGCTTGAGCACGCGTTCGTTGTCTCTTCGATACGCGGCGAGCTGACGCTCCAGGGGATGGGAGCGCACAAGGTGGTTCTGCGCCTCGGTGTAGGCGTTCACCTTGGCTTGCTCCTGCGCCTCTGGGCTTGGCGGGGGCGGCGCAGCCCGGACGGGCGCTTGGGCTGGTGCTCGTCCGGCCGTTGCCGTCGGTGGGGTCTGCAGCAGCGCCTGGGAGGCTGGTGGCAACACGGGGAAATCACACTTGAAGGCGTCGACCATGCTCTTTCGCACAGCCTCGTGCGCCTGGGCGCACTGGTAAGCGACGATCGGACGAGCGGCCTCGTTGCGAGCAACCGCCTCGCGGAAACTATCGCGCATGGTGTTGATGCCTTGCCGGATGTTCGGGCGAACGGTTTCCGGCACCCCAGGGCTAGCTGCGCACTGCGCGTAGGCAGCCAGGAACGCGTCGCAGCTCTCGACGTCGACCGGCGTAACCGGGCTCACGGCCATGGTTGGCGTAGCCAGCGCGACGGCGAGCCAAGCGACGGCAAGGCCATAGCGCAGCCCGGGCACCCCACCGACGATCGTCATACTTCAATCCTTAGCTACGGTACGGTTCGCAGATCACAGCGTTCAGAGATTGCGTAGAGCAAGCAGAGGCACGAAGGCCGTGAGCGCTACGGGTAAGGTCCAGTACTGTATCGGCACCCAAAACAGCGCATGGCGTCGGCGCAACAGGACGCGTTGGTTCGTGGCTGGGTCGACGAGTTCGCGTGGCGGCGCGCCATTGAGGCGCCGGCCAACAAGCCAATTTGCGCCTGCCGCGGCGAAAAGGCCGAGGCTGACGGCAAGAAAAATCAGATCAGGATGGCCGACAGCGCGTAACGCGAAACCACCCAGCGCCCCGACGACAACGGCGGTACCTATAATCACGGGCACGGCCAAGATCCCCCAGCCTGACCAGATGAACAGCATAGCACCACCTCAGTCTCGATCGGGGTTGTGACCGAACGCGCGGACGAGGCTGTCGCGTGATACGACGGATCCGTGTCGCCACGTACGGGTGACTCGTGTTCCTACTGGAACTGTAATTGGGGCGACGCTGTGTTCACGGCGGCGTGATGTTTCAGGATCGAGCGGCCGCGTTCGGTGGTGACGGCTCGGCGTTAGTGAGAGACCCGCGTTGCTTCCAGCGCATTCGTCCTCAGGCACATCTACTCTGCAGCAGCTGAGGTCCAGTTCGACTCGACCGACATACGAGGCAGGATCCTAGCGCGGTGAGATTGCGTAAGGCCTTGCCCTACCGCAAGCTTGGGGGGGGGCGATATGCACTCACAATCGACCCGGCTCAAAGCCAGCCGGTCTGGTCACTTAGGCGAGTGGCTGGCGCACGCGCATCGAGCGTTACGGAAACGGG
>NZ_JAKSYF010000060.1:0-676 GCF_022829745.1 Methylobacterium sp. E-016 | reverse complement strand
GGCGCCCACGGCTTCTGCCATCTCCGGGTGACCGAGAACCGCGCCCTTGCGCTGGCCACCCGCCTCGGCGTCACCGTCACCACCACGGCCACGCCCGCAGCGACGCCCCGTCCCCGTCGCAAGCCGCCGGTGGAAGGCATGAATCCCGACAGCGGAACGCCGGCTCCGCAGGCCGAGTAGACGCGCGACGTCCCTGTGCCGTCATCTTGCCGTGCCCCCCCCGCCGGGGACGCGCAACGGCGGTCATCAGGTGGAATGTCGGGCAGGGCTTTGGCAGAGCCGCAGGCGACCGTTATCGCCTCGGCATCGACTGCTGTCCCTAAACGCAAACAGCCGGCCTGCGTGGTGCGCGGGCCGGCTGTTTGCGGTTTTGTGTGGTGTATGTGGTGTGTTTGGTTGCGGGGACAGGATTTGAACCTGTGACCTTCAGGTTATGAGCCTGACGAGCTACCGGGCTGCTCCACCCCGCGCCAGGGTGCGTGCTGGCCCTGGTGTGTGGACCGGCACGTTCGGCGATCGTGGTGAGGGACTGTGTGTGCGCTTGCGTTGTGCGGGTCTGGCGGCGACCGCGTCGGCGGCCGTCAGCGGGGAGGTGTTGAGGTCGGTCATGTCGTGCCCTCCTTTCGAGGCAGAGCAATCGGCCCGGAAACGATCCCGTCTTGATCGAACCGATCCG